>JBFFIL010000165.1:0-4168 GCA_041556535.1 Acidimicrobiia bacterium
CTGTGGCACCAGTTGGCGAACGCGACGACCGACTCCCGAACGTGGTTCACGGTCGCCGACGACTTACCCTCGGCTTTCAGGGCCGCCATGTAGCCGGTGAGCGCATCGCCGGTCAGGTCGGCCAGCCGGCTCATGTCCCGTGCCGCCGTCGTCCCCGATCGCCGTCGGGAAGTCGTCGAAATCGACGTCCCCATCTCCGTCTGCGTCGCCCGACAATGGAGGCGTGGTCGGGCCGTTGCCGTCGAGAGGGGTCATGTCGTCGATATCGATGTTCCCGTCGCCGTCCATATCACCCCTGTCGAAGCCGTTGCGACCGCTGGGGCCGTTTGCGGGCACGGGGCCCTGGGGCCGCGACCTGAGATACGCGCGAATCAACATGACCAATGCGAGGACGGCCAGCGCCAGCGCAATCTGAGAGATGATCGTCTCGAAGAGCCCGGCCTGGAGGGTCACGAAGCCAAATCCGTCACAGATCGAGGCGAATCCGCCCACCATGAAGACGCCACGGAGCTGGGAGACGGGTAGGCCCTTCGACTCGCCGTATTCCTGGACGTTGGAGACGTCCCCACTGTTCTCGGTGTCTCCTTCGTCGTTGTTCTCTGACTCCTCACCGTCGATCGGGATGGCCACTCCTGCGACCTCGACCCATATCTCCCAGGGGTAGTCGTCGAACACCGAACCACCGGAGGTTGCTTCCCAACTCAATCCGCGTTCGGGGTCGATGACGAAGGGGTCGCCGCGCGAGGTGTCTACCGGAGAGTTGATCGAGTCGACCGCGGAGGTTGCCTTCGCCGTGCAGCCGCCGTTCAACTGGCCGGTCTCGCCGATCTCCCCGAGACCTGTGGCGCCGTAGGCGGTGAGCGGAGCCACGATCACGATCGCGACGGTCAGAGCGGTCGTGCCTCCGGATCTGCCGACACTGGTGATGATGATGCCGATGGCGCCCAGCGCCCCGGGCACAAGGGCGATAGTGATCTTGTCCGGTGGCCAGACGCCTTGCTGCTGCAGGATTATCCCTATCGCAAGCCCCAGGGCGATACCCCAGAGCCCTCCACTCAACGGTTGACGCATGTCGTGCCTCCTATGCCCGCCAATCTAGGCCTTTATAGCTTCCGGCTGTCCGGCGTATCCTGTTGAGAGACAAACTTCTCGATCCATGCCAAGAATCCGAGCCAATTCCATCGACGAGCACAAAGCCCTGACTCGTAGGGCTCTGCTCGATGCGGCGCGTCAACTGATCGGCCAGGCCGGGAGCGTTGACGTCTCGCTCGCCGACGTCGCCTATGCGGCGGGAGTGGGGAGGACGACGTTCTACGACTACTTCTCCGATCGCGAGGATGTAGTCGCTGCCCTCGTCGAGGAAGAGCTCCCCCAGGTCGTCGAAGATCTGATCGCATCGGTGGATTCCGAATTGCCCATCGGAGAGCGACTCGGGGAACTGGCATCGCGGATGGTCGAGTTCGTTGCTGCCGACCCGGTCCTCGGGGTGATTCTCCACCGTGAGGCCGGGCGTCTGGGAGCCGACGCTCAGGAGCGGATAGCGACCTCGCACTCCCACCTGGCTGCCGAAATGGCCGATCTGTATCGGGCCGGGGTCGCCGACGGCGTGTTCCGACCGCTCCCGCCGGGGCTGGCGGGCATGTTGATCCAGGACTCGATAATGGCTGGTGCCCGGCTTCTCATCGCCGCAGGCGATGTCGTGGACACCGGTGAGGTGACCGAGGCCGTGAAGGTGTTTCTGGTGTCGGGGCTCGGCTCCGCGGGCTAGCCGATGACGTTTCCAGCCAGTCCCGCGGGTGTCCCGGAGCACTACATCAACCGTGAGCTGTCATGGCTCGACTTCAGCCAGCGTGTCGTCGAGCTGAGCGGCCGCCCGGACTTCCCTCTTCTGGAGAAGGCCAAGTTCCTGGCCATCTGGGCATCCAATCTCGACGAGTTCTTCCAGGTCCGTGTCGCAGGCCTGAAAGAGCAGCTGGCTCACGGCCTGATGTCGGCATCACCCGACGGGATGCTCCCGGGCCAGATACTCGCGGCGATCAAGAAGGAGGTCGACGCGCAGTACGAGCAGATCTCCAAGCGATTCCTGGCGGAAGTCGCACCCGCGCTCGCGGAACAGGGCATCGTCTTCTCGGACTACTCCACCCTCGATGCCGACGATCGCGAGTTCTTGGACGACCAGTTTCGCGAACTGGTCTTTCCTGTGGTGACGCCTCTGGCGGTGGACCCCGCCCACCCGTTTCCCTACATCTCGAACCTGTCACTGAACCTCGCCATCTTCGTGCGCAACCCTGAGACCGGCATATCCCGATTCGCCCGGGTGAAGATTCCCCCGATACTCCCGCGTTTCGTCGTGTTGCCCGACGGCGAGCGTTTCATCGCCCTCGAGCAGGTGATCGCCTCCCACCTCTACTCGCTGTTCCCCGGGATGGAGGTGCTCGGGCACCACGTGTTCCGGGTCACACGCAACGCCGACCTCGAGATCGAGGAGGACGAGGGAGGAGACTTGCTCATGGCTATCGAGTCGGAGCTGACCCAGCGCCGCTTTGGCCGGGTGGTCCGCCTCGAGGTCCATCCCGACATCCCGGACGAGGTCCTCGATCTGCTGATGAGGGAGATGGGCGCGAGCGAAGACGACGTCTACCGGGTGGAGGGCCCGCTCGACCTGGCCGGATTGTGGAGCGTCCATGGGCTGGATCGCCCCGATCTCAGGTTCCCGTCTTTCTCCGGGGTGAACCCTCCCCGGCTCGCATCGCCCGGAGCCGATTCAATCGACTTCTTCGAGGTGGTTCGACAGGGTGACCTCCTGGTCCACCATCCCTATGACTCGTTCTCCTCGACCGTCGAGGCCTTCGTGTCTCGCGCCGCTCGCGATCCCAGTGTCCTCGCGATCAAGATGACGCTGTACCGCACGACCTCTGACAGCCCGATCATGAGATCGCTGATCGAGGCTGCGGAGGAAGGAAAACAGGTGGTGGCCCTCGTCGAGTTGAAGGCGCGATTCGACGAGGAGAGGAACATCGAGTGGGCTCAGCGGCTCGAGGAGTCCGGAGTCCACGTGATGTACGGGGTGGTCGGGTTGAAGACTCACACCAAGATCGCGCTTGTGATGCGTCGCGAAGGCTCGAACGTCGTCCGTTACGCCCACATCGGGACGGGGAACTACAACGAGACGACGGCGAGGACCTACGAGGACGTCGGGGTGTTCACGGCCGATCCTGAGATCGGCTCTGACCTCTCGGAGGTGTTCAACTATCTGACCGGCTACAGCCGCCAGACCAACTACCGCAAGCTTGCTGTGTCCCCCGGAGGAATCCGAAACCGGGTCCTCGACCTGATCGAACGCGAGGCCGGGAGGCCGGACGGCCACATCACCATGAAGATGAACTCTCTCGTGGACCAGGGGGTGATCGACGCGTTGTACGAGGCCTCAGCGGCCGGGACGAAGATCGAGTTGGCCGTCCGGGGCATCTGCTGTCTCCGCCCCGGCTTGGCAGGGCTGTCGGAGAACATATCTGTGAGGTAGCTCGTCGGGCGCTACCTGGAGCACTCCCGCATCTACCGATTCGGCTCCAGGCGAAGGGACCGCGAGTACTACTTGGGCTCGGCCGACATGATGCCGCGGAACCTCGACCGGCGCGTCGAGGCACTCACTCCAGTCTCAGACCCCAATCTCCAGTTCCGTCTCGACGAGATCCTCGACGTGGTCATGTCAGACGACAATCTCGCCTGGGAGCTGGGAGCTGACGGATCATGGGCGAGGGTGCCCGGGAGCGGAGGCGTGGATGCGCACGAGGCCCTCCAGGATCTCGCCGTTGCCAGGGCCAGTGCCCAGTTGTAGAGGGCGAGAATCGAGACTCTGGGCCGGCGAGGCGGGGCATCCAACGATGAGGGCTCACAAACCGAGTCCAAGTAACCTCTTGTGGCCCGCGGCCAACACCATGCTCGAGTCCATTTCCCATCCTGAAGACCTGCAGAGTCTCTCCAGTGACCAGCTGGTGGAGCTGTGCGGGGACATCCGCTCCTTCATCCTGGAGACGGTCTCCAAGACCGGTGGCCACCTGTCCCCGAATCTGGGAGTCGTCGAGCTGACTGTCGCCCTGCATCGGGTGTTCGATTCCCCGAGGGACAGGCTGATCTGGGATGTGGGTCACCAGGCCTACGTCCACAA
>JBFFIL010000166.1:0-4167 GCA_041556535.1 Acidimicrobiia bacterium
ACTCCGATCTTGGGGGGTGAGGGGTTTCCGTTGTCTGGTGGTGTGCTTGGGGGCGTCCAGTTGGAGCCTTCTGGTTTGAAGCTGTTGAAACCGGTGACGGTTGAGATTCGGTTGGATGGACCTGCTGCAGCCCAATTGGAGGGTCAGGTCGAGGCTGGGCTGGCTGTGTATGGGTTCAGTTATGTCGGGGAGGGGGAGGAGCTGGCGGTCATCCCGGTTGATGTGTCTGACGACTTGTCGGTGGTCCGGGTCGAGACTGTGAGTTTCAGTGGTTATGGGGCTGGTGTGGGAACCCTCCGGGAGTTGTTGGGGTGGCCCCCTCCGTCGCCAGGAGCCCGCAATTTCGAACATGAAATAGGCCAGTTGATCGCTGAAGACAATCAGCGGTGGTTGGAGGATCCGAACCGGGATGAGAGCTACATGGGTCCGTTCGACAATCCCGAACTCAGGGCGAGCATCAGCGATCTGATGGTCGACTGGTATACGGCGGAGATCCTCCCGCTGACCACGCGGGCAATGACCGACCCGGCGGTTTTCGAGGAGGCTCTCAACGCTGCCATCGACTGGCAGGGCGACGCGATCAGGTTCAGGTTCCTGACTCGGGCGTGGGGGATACCCACCGACGAGTTCGCTGCCCACGGTGTCGTATTGAAAGGCAACTTGTCCGTGGCAATGTTGACCGCGCTGCAGGCCGCCAACGAGGCGTGCAGGCAGACCGGCGATATCGACGATCTTGCACGCGTTATCGCGATTGACAGAGCAGCATCCCAGGCCCAACTCGCCGACAGTCGCATCGGACAGATCCTCACTCCGGAAGGGTTCTGCCTCGAATTGGAGATCAGAGTCAACGCACCCGAAGCGCTCACCGAAGGCGAAACCGACAGGCTGAGTTTCTCGATCCACTCCCAGGCCGGCTTCGTCACCACCGACGATATGGTGACTCTCGACGCCGACATCAAGTTCACACCGTTGGACCGGCTCCTTTTACGAGTCCAACCCGACGTAATCGAAGCCGACTACGGAATGGACCTCGGGACAGACATCACCGCAGGATCCCCAGGCAACGAGGCCCAAACAACCACCCTCAAACTCGACCTCACCATCTACGGGATCACCCTCGCCACCGAGACCATCACCATCAACATCACCCCAGGCGTACGACCCATCACCTGCACAGGTGACCCGGCGACCCTCACCAACACTGACGACAGTCCCGAGCGAATACTCATCAAATTCGACGGAGAGGCCTGCAGCATCCTTACCGAAACTGAGGGGGTTGACTACCACGCCCGCGACATCCCCGAAACGCTCATGTCATTCGACACCGATCCGGGTGACTCAGGCTGGGACGACGCCGGCGTCGGAGCCAATTGGACCCGTGAAACGTTCGGTGAAGAAGAACCCTCCGGAACATACGAGGTCTTGGTCGACCCAGTCGACGGCGGTATGCGATACACGCTGACCTTCACCATTGAAGTGACGCGTCAATCGGGCGATCGGGTCGTCATGACAGTGCGTAACGTCAAGATCGAGGCAACACCCAACACCGGCTCTTAACCCAGGGACAACCGAAGGGGATCGACACTTAGATGCGGCACATAGCGGCACTTGTGCGCCTCTTGGACCCAATGGAACTGATGCAGACTGTGTGTGGGGTCTCAGTCCCAGGAAGGGAAGCCTGCGTAGGATTTCGGGGACATCAGCAGAGAGGGCCGAAGTGGCGCTTGGTGAGTATGTCGTCGAAGCGGAGATCGTGATCGGCCGATCTCCAGAGGATGTGTTTGCCTTCGTCGCCGACTCCGAAAACGACCCTCAATGGTGTCACCTCGTCCCGGATGTAGTTCGCGTCGGCGAGACCGAGGCCGGACTTCCCCGATACAGGTACGTTCAGCTCTTCGGCCCGATGCGATCCGAGGGAAGAGTGGCTGTGGAATCGATGTCACCACCGTCGGAGTTTCGTTCCACGACGGAGGCGATGGGTGGCACCTTCAAGACGGTCTACACGCTCACGCCGTCGACTGGCGGAACGGTCTTCAATCATGTCAACCAGGTGAGTTGGAGCGGTGGCATGCGGCTGATGCATCCAGTGCAGAAGGTCATGACCCGAAGGATCATGAACCGACAACTCGCCAAGTTGAAGTCGATCCTGGAATCGGAATAGAGGCTTCCGACAGAGTGGGTATTGCCGTGTCTGACGTCGCTGGTCTGGGGTGTCCAGCGCGCTCACTTGTCCGGCGGTCGCTGTGTCCGCTTGCGAGGGAGTGACAGGTATCTGGGGACTCGAGCCTGGTACTCCTCATAGGACGGTCCGAAGCTCTCCAGCATGCGCTTCTCTTCTTTTACGGACTCGAAGTGAACCCAGACGGCTAGGAGCGGGAACAGAATGATCAGCCAGCCGGAAGAGAGGATTGGGATAAGCCCCAGATATAGGAGAGTCCACCCGACATACATTGGATGACGCGACGCACGGTATGGACCGGTCGCAACAATCCGGTCCGGGGAGGCGAGTTTCACGCGGCCCGCAGCGACCGTCGCCCAGGTCGTCAGACCAGCCGCGACCACGATCGAGAGCACGCCAACCACCGCCGCCCAGCCCCCTAACACCAGATCCAAAGGCCAGAAAGCGTCGAGGAGCACCCCTATCGCTATCAAGAGAACGTGCGCACCTGGAATCGGGAAGTTTCCCCATCGCCATCCACTCGCCAAGACCTCACCTCCTCCGCGTCAAGATACGCTCAAGGACACCCCCGACAGGACACATAACGGCACTCATGTTCTCCTAGGTCATCGCGAGGCTCCGACAACGAAGGTGGCGTGTCGAACGAGGAAGCTGCGCGCATTGTCGTATCGCAATCAACGCCACTGGAGCTAGTCCGCAACGCGCTCCACCGATACGAATCCGCCGCCAACCAGTGAATCTCGTGCTCAGAGGCACGTTGACGGCCGAATCAACTCGACCAGGGCCACTCCCGGATGTCCGAAAGCCCAACAGAGAGAGGACCGATCAGACGGGTCGGTCCTCTCTGCTGGGGTGGCTTAGCCCTCGGTGACGGTTACGGAGCCCTTCATCCATGGGTGCGGGATGCAGAAGTACGGAAACTCGCCGGGCTCTTCGAAGGTGTAGACGAAGCTGTCTCCCTCGTTGAGAAAGCCCGAGTCGAAGATGCCGTCGGCGTTGCCAACTGCGCCGTCGGAATCACCCGAGGTCACTGTGTGAGCGATGGAGTCGTTGTTGACCCACCGCACTGTGGTCCCCACCGTCACGGTGAGGTTGAGAGGTAGGTACGCCTGGCCCGCGTTCGCCGGGTCAAAGGCACCCACAGGGATGACCACCTCCGTCGCCTGCACTGGATCATTGGTCACATTCTCCCCGGTTGCCGGATCTGAACCGCTGACACCGAAGATCTCTGGGTTCTCGGATCCGCTGATGACGATGGTCGCGATGGCCCCTTTGTAGAAGGTACGGACCAGGGCGTGGTCGACCAGGATGACCGTCGACGGCACGAGGGCGTCGAGCTCGACCACCGTCCCTCCGCCGGCCACCACGAGGGTCGATTGTGAGCCTCTTATCACCCGATTCGCAGGGTGGGTGGCAGCCTCCGGGTACACGAGGTCCCAGTGAGACCCGATGGGGTGGAAGTTGCTGACGAGGTTCAGGCCCTCGTTGACGAAGTAGATGCGGGCTCGCTCGCCCACGTTCATGGCGAGACTGTTCTCGCCGACGAGGGCGTCGGTCCTCCCGTTGAAGGTCACGTACATCGGTTCTTCATCGAATAGCGCTGCGCTGTCGAAACGTGCCTCTCCATCGGTGACATCTTCGACGTACCACTCGCTCTGCATGATGGCCCACTCGTGGTCGACCGCAGGAAGCGGCGTTTCAGGGTCCACTATGAACATTCCATACATTCCGTGGGCGATGTGCACCGGAACGTCGCCGTAGGCGCAGTGATACATGAACGCTCCCGGGTACAGGAGCCGAATTTGAATCGTGGCCGACTCCCCGGGGTTGACTGTCAGGTCGGCGGCGCCTCCGCCTTGCCCGGTGACTGCGTGGAAATCGATGTTGTGCGGGTGCGAGTTCCCCTCCAGATTGGTCAGCGTGATGTTGACGACGTCTCCGACCCGTCCACGCAAGATGGGCCCGGGTGACCCGCACACGATCTCGCT
>JBFFIL010000167.1:0-4163 GCA_041556535.1 Acidimicrobiia bacterium
CCGAGCCGGAAGATGGCGAGCACGCCGACGGCGGTGGCTCCCGCCAGGGCCCCCATCTGGCGCCATGACGCCCCGGCCACGAACAACATGGCGTAGAGAATGAAACCGAATACGAGCGTCGTCCCGAGATCCGGCTCTGCGTAGATCAAGGCCGCGGGAACACCCGCCACGACAACTGCCTGGCCCAACTTCGTCCATGTGACGGTCCGCTGGGACGGATCCTCGCCGCTCGTGGACGATAAAAGCCCTGCCAGGACCACGATCACGACCACCTTTGCGAACTCGGCCGGCTGCAACTTGAAGAATCCGAGCGGGATCCATCGTTGGGCTCCCTGCGTCGGTTCGAAGAGAAAGACAACAAGGAGCAGGAATATCGTCACAACAGCAGCCATCGGCACGATCCCTCGGTGCTCCCGGTAGTCGACGTTGGACACGACGAGGAAGAGGATTATCCCGGCCGCTACGAAGATCATCTGGCGCTCCATCGAGAACGTGCCCGAGTTGCGAGTGGCTGAGTAGATCATCAGCAAGCCGAATCCGGAGAGGGCGAGCATCGTGACGAACAGGATTCGGTCGCTCTTGTTGTTGCGTCGCACGACGGCGACCTCTCGAAGGCGGGCGAGAACGGTCATCAGTCGGTCTCGTCTCCTGGTTCGATCCTCGTCGTCTCAAGTCCCATCAGGTATTGGAGGATGTGGCGTGCGACAGGGGCCGCGATCAGGCCTCCCGAGCCACCCTCCTCAACAATGACAACTACGACGAACCGAGGCGTGTCGAGTGGTGCCAAACCGACAAACCAGGCGTGGTTGTCCTGGCTCCCTGACGCCTCGGCGGTTCCGGTCTTGCCCCCGACTTGGTCGATGGCGCCATCCGGTCCGAAGTTCAGGAATGCCCGACGAGCCGTTCCCTCGGTGACCACGCGGTTCAGGTCGGCAAGGAGAGCGCGCCTGACCTCCTCCGAGATCGGAACGGTGCGAACCACCGGTGAGTCGATCGTCTCGACGAGGTTCCCGTCGATGTCTAGAACCCGGCGGACCACGCGGGGCTCTCTGACAGTCCCCCCGTTGGCCAGGGCGGCGTAGGAAACGGCGACCTGGAGCGGCGTCGCCGTGAAGGCCCCCTGCCCGATGGCGAAGTCCATGAGGTCACCTCCGAGGAACGGGCTCCCCAACTCGAGCCTGCTCGGGTGCAGCAGGAGTCGATCGGGGTCTTCGCGCTGGATCTCTGCCCACTCCTCGAACAGCTCTCTGGTGGGGACCACGCCACCGACTTCGTTGATGAGATCGACTCCGGTTACGGAGCCATAACCAAGGTCCTTCGCCCAGTCCTGGAGCACGTTCTCACCGATCTCATCTCTGGCTTGCCAGGCTCCCAGGCCGACATTCCAGAAGAAGATGTTGCACGAGATGGTCAGAGCCTCGTGGACGTTGCGCCACCCGTAGTCGTCCCTCACCTTCGACTGCCAATACCAGTCGTGCTTGACCTGGGAAGAGCCGTCGGCCAGGTTGGACAGCACCAGTTCACCGTCGCAGTTCACCTCACGCGCCTCCTGGTTGACACCCTCGATCTCCTCGGGGAGGGGCAACACCTCTTCCTCGAAGACGGTGTAGGTGATCGCCTTGAACGTCGACGCAGGCGGATAGGCACCCGAGACGGCGAGGTTGTTGAATGCACCGGATGCGTCCAACTCGTCGAATGTAGGTATGTCGATCGACGCGAAGGGATGGAAGTCAGGTACCGAAGCGATTGCGAGGATCTCGAAGCTACGGACATCCAAGACCACCGCGGCAGCACGAGCAGTCTCCGAGAACACCTCCTCACCTGCTCGCCTCTTGTCATCCTTGTCCTCGTTCGAGATTCGGATGCCCTCTTCGAGCGCGGCCTCCACGAGCTCCTGAAGATCGAGGTCGATGGTCAATTCGATCGACTGCCCGACGGTCGGCTCCACCAGGAGACGCTGGTCGATGATCTCGCCTCTCCTCACTCTGTACTCCACGACTCCGGAGAGACCGCTGAGAACGTCGTCGTACTCGGCCTCCACGCCGAGCTGGCCGATCCTGACGTTTCTGTCCAGGTCCGGCCGGGCCTCGAGGTCATCGGGGCCTGGGAGTCCGAGGTGTCCGATTACGTGGGCCAGGGTCGGGCCGGACAGATATACGCGCTCGGGCACGTTGACGAGCTCGACACCGGGAAGCTCGTCGAGAGACTCCCCCACCTGATAGGCGATCTCAGTCGAAACGATGGCGACCCGGAACCGGCCATTCACGTTGGCCTTCTCGTACAGGTTGTCGAGCTCGACCGGGTCGATCCCCAACATCGCCGCGAGTCTCTGGATCAACGGCCCGCGCTCGTCCGCCTGAACAAACGTCCGGTCGATCCAAACCGAAGGCACCATTCGGCTGGTGGCCAGCAGGGTCCCGTTGCGGTCGTAGATATTGCCTCTGGCCGCCTCCGTTCGCTTCTCGAGCCATGTCTGTTCCTCGGCGGCCCTGGCGATTGCGGGCCCTTCCGCAACTTGGACGAACCAAAGACGCAACCCGATCACCGAGAACATGGCGACGAAGGCGAGGCCGAGCACTCCTAGCCGGACGGCGAATCTCACGTGAACCGAAGCGCCGTAGAGTCGCGGTCGACGAGCCGAACGAAGAGCGGCCCGATCAGGGCGGCAAGGATCATGTTCGCGATCGGAATCGTGAGCATTCGACTCAAGACGTCCGATCCCATCAGGCTCGCCTGTCCGAACACGGTTCCCAGGAAGATCAGCAGGACGAAGCCGAGGAGGCTCAGCGCAGCTGCCCAGACGGCCGTGAACACTCGGCCGATCTCAGCTCGCTCCCTGGTCCTCAGGGCTGCGAAGGCCACGAGGGTGAACACCATCGCCCTCAGCCCGACCAGTGACGAGCCCACGAGATCAACGACCACACCGGTGGCGAAGGCAATTCCCAGGACGACTTCGGGCTTGATTCGAGTGAGAGCGAAGAGAATGACCACCAGGGTCACAAGCTCGGGTGTGAAGACACTCAGCTGCGCTATCAACGTGGTTTGGATCACAACAGTGAACAAGACTGCGAACGTCACAACGAGACCCGTCCGAAGACGCATCAGCCGCCGTCCCCGGGGATCGTGGTCACAACGGTAGTGGTGGTCGTCGTCGGCTCCACTGGCTCGGTCCCCGAGACTGCCCCGACGGGGTCGGGTGGCCATGCAAGCACCACGACGATCCTGAGTCGGTCAGGGTCCATGTATGGGAGGACGGCAGTCGACAGAACATCCACCTGTGGCAACGCGTCGAAGAGCACCTCACCCACCGGTAGGCCGGCGGGAAAGTCCACCGAGGCTGCCGAAGTGAGGACCTCTTGGGTCGCGAGGACAGGGGCCCGAGCGTCGAGGACCTCCAATCTCATCTCGTCGGAGGCGATCTGGGGAAACAGAATCCCGATCTGGTCGCCGACGAGGACGGTGACCCCGGACGGCCCGGCCGTTATCGGGACGATCGTCGCGCTCCCGGCCGTCACCGTCTTGACACTCCCAACCACGTAGCCATTGGTGTCGATCACCGGCTGGCCGACGGTGATTCCGTCGGAACTCCCCTTGTCGATGATCAGCGAGACCGCGTCCGGTCTGCCAATGACATTCGCCACCGTTCGGCCGAGTTCAGCTCCGCTCCCCTCCATCTCGTAGAGCTGTTCGAGCAGCTCCAGCCGGGCGAGTTGGTCCTGCACCGCGATCAGACCGGCTTCGGCCTCGGCCAGCTGCTCACGGAGAGCGAAATTCTCCTCTCGGAGCGTGGCAATGTTCGACAGCGAGTCGATGATGTCGGCCACAGGGTCTACGACGTACGAGGCGGCCTCCTGCAAGGGATGGACAAGGCTCTGCACCCCGTTTCGCAGGACCCCAACCACCCCGCCCCCTTGAAGGCGGACATCGAAGGTCATGAGCAGGACGCCGACCACCAGCAGGGTCACGAGCGTTGGGACTGTCCTGTCACGGGAGTCTCGGTTCAGCATTGCCGGGGACGGGCGCTTGACGTCACGGGCGGGCGGACGAGACGAGCACCGAGTGCAGTGCGTCGAACTCCTCCAGGCACTTCCCCGATCCGAGCACAACAGACTGAAGGGGCCGAGCCGTGGTTACGATCGGCATCCCCGTCTCATGAGCCAGGC
>JBFFIL010000168.1:0-4132 GCA_041556535.1 Acidimicrobiia bacterium
CGAGGGTTATCAGGACCACGGCGAAGACCGGCTGGCCCACCATCTTGTGCAGGACGGATCGCTCGATGAGTACCCCGAACAGCCCGACCAGGGTTGCCGCCACGAGTATCGCCAGGGCAAAGCGCGGCCCGAGGGGGATGTCCAGCCACCACTGGAGCCACTCGGGGAAGTTGGCGCCCTGCGGTGTCTCGGCGCCTTTCGGGAGCACCCCGGCCATGAGCGAGAAGACGATGTAGGTCCCGAGCAGCATCAAGGCGCCATGGGCGAAATTGATCACCTCCGTCGCCTTGTAGACGATCACGAACCCGATGGCGATGAGGGCATAGATGGCCCCGAGCCCGAGACCCTGGACGGTGAGCTGCATCAGCTCCTCGATGGTCGAGAGCCGCGTGGCCTGGGCCAGCATCGGAATCGCTGCTGGTATCACACAGCTCCGTAGATCTCGCCGATGAGATCGCCGAACATCTCGGCGATGGCCGACCGCTTGACCTTCTGAGTAGCGGTCAGCTCGCCGTCCTCATGGTCGAGTTCCTTCGGGATCAGCCGGAATTGCTTCACTTGCTCCACCTGGGAGAATTCCTGGTTGAGAGCGGTCACGATCCCCTGAACCAGGTCTCGGACCTCCGGCTTCTCCGATAGATCGCGATACGTGGTGAAGGTGATCCCCCTGCGGAGCGCCCAGTTGGACACCGTGTCGTACTCGATGCCGATGAGCGCCGATACGAACTTTCGGCGGTCCCCGAGAACAATGGCCTCTTTGATGAACGGCGAGACCTTCAGCTTGTTCTCGATCTCCGAGGGCGAGATGTTCTTCCCCCCGGCCGTGATGATTATGTCCTTCTTGCGGTCGACGATCTTCATGTGCTCGCCGTCCCACTCCCCGACGTCTCCCGTGTGAAGCCAGCCGTCGGGAGAGATGGTCGCCAGGGTCGCTTCCTCGTTCTTGAAGTAACCCATGAACACGCCGGGATGCCGGACCAGGATCTCGCCGTCGTCGGCGAGCTTGACTTCCGCGCCGACATTGGCCGGGCCCACGGTGCCCAGCTTGATGTTTCCCTCCTGGTTCACCGTCGCGTAGCCGGTCCCCTCGGTCTGGCCGTACCCCTCTCGCATGTTGAGCCCGATCGCCATGAAGAACTTGAGGACCTCGGGCGCAATCGGGGCCGCCCCGGAGACAGGGGCCCCGCAGTGACGCATCCCCAGCTTGTCGAGAAGCGACCGGTAGACGAGCACGTAGAAGATCCCATGGAGGATGCCGCCGAAAAGGCTCCGCTTACCCTTCTCGAGGATGTGGTCGGCATTTCGCATCCCGACCGCCACTCCGGCCTTGAAGAGAGCCCGCTTCAGCCAGCTGGCGTCCATCATCCTGATTACGACCCCGGCCTGCATCTTCTCCCAGATCCGGGGAACTCCGAGGAACGTGGTGGGTTGGACCTCCCGGAGATCCGAGGTAACTGTCTCTATCGATTCGGAGAAGTTGACGGTGGCGGCCGTCTCCAACGCGAACAGCTCGGTGAACAGCTTCTCGGCGATGTGACAGAGCGGCAAGTAGGAGAGGACCTCCTTGCGCCGTGGTTGACGCCCGACGAATGAACCGACCACGTGGTTCATGACCCAAACGAGGTTGCGGTGGGAGATCATCGCTCCTTTAGGAGGGCCGGTCGTTCCCGACGTGTAGACCAAGCAGGCCATGGACTCGGGGTCGATCTGGTCGACGAGGCGCTCCACCTCGTCGGGATTCGACGCGAGCCTCTTTCGGCCCATCTCGATGAATTCGTCCCAAGAAAGGAGCATGGGGTCGTCGTAGGAGACGACACCCCGCGGCTCGAGGTAGACGATGTGCCGAAGGTGGGACAGATGGTCCTTCACCAGCAGCGCCTTGTCGACCTGCTCCTGGTCCTCTGCGATCAAGACCACCGTCTCGGAGTGATTGAGCAGGTATTCGACTTCGGCCGCCGGATTGGTCGGGTAGACCCCAACGGAGATGGCCCCGATGGCATGGGCCGCCAACTCGGAGAAGACCCATGCCCTGCGATTCTCGGAATGGATGGCGACCTTGTCACCGGGCCCGACGCCAAGGTCCATCAGCGCGGCGCCGACCACCTGGATCATCTCCCAGTAACCGGCGTACGTGGTCTCGTCCCAGATACCGAACTCCTTCTCACGGAGTGCGATCGCGTCAGGGGTCTCGGCGGCGATCTGGCGCACCCTGGCCGGCAGCGATGCGACCGAGAGCGGAACATCGGGGCTAACAGGGCGTTCTCGGGTGACAGTCATCTGTTTCTCCTAATCAAGTAGTCAGCTCTTCGCCCAAATAGGCGCGTATCACGTTCTCGTCGGCCTGGATCTGGGCCGGGGTCCCGGTGGCGATATTCACTCCAAAGTCCAGAACCATGATTCGCTCGGCGATGTCCATCACCAGGCCCATGTCGTGGTCCACGAGAATCATGGAGACACCCAACTCCTCACGGATGTCGAGGATGAATCGGGCCATATCCTCGGTCTCTTCGAGATTCATCCCGGCGACCGGCTCGTCGAGGAGCAGAAGCGCCGGCTCCATCGCCAGCGCGCGCCCGAGCTCGACTCGCTTCTGGATGCCGTAGGGAAGGAGAGCCACCGGATAGCGCCGGTATTGCTCGATCTCGAGGAAGTCGATGATCTCCTCGACCTTCCGACGGTTCTCGATCTCCTCCCGCCGAGCCTTCCCCAGCCAAACGGATGCCGCCAACCATGACGAGGAGAACAGGTGATGCCTCCCCAGCATCAGGTTGTCGAGCACGGTCATGTTTCCGAACAGCTCGATGTTCTGGAAGGTGCGGGAGATCCCCGACTCGGCGATCTTGTACGGCTTGATCCCGATGATGCTCTCGCCCTTGAACCGGATCTCTCCCCGCTGGGGGCGATAGACACCGTTGAGGCAGTTGAAGATCGAGGTCTTCCCGGCGCCGTTGGGGCCGATTATGGAGAACAGCTCGCCATCTTCGACGTGAAAGCTGACGCCGTCGAGTGCATTGACTCCCGCAAATGAGAGATGGACATCGTCGAAGTCGAGGATCCAGTCGGAGCTGCTCAAGAGAGCCACCGCTTCTTTCGCTTGTAATGCTTGACGTCCTTGAACGACTTTCTCTCCCCGCCCTCGCCGGCGTGGAGGCCGAGATAGAACTCCCTGACGTCCTCATCGTTGAGCAGACGGTCAGAAGGGCCCTCCATGACGACCTTGCCCGTCTCCATCACGTATCCGTGATCGGCGATGCTCAGCGCCATCGCAGCATTCTGCTCGACGAGGAGGACAGCAGTGCCAAGCCTGTTGATGTCCACGATGATGTCCCTGATCTGCTGGACGAGGAGCGGCGCCAGGCCGAGGGACGGCTCATCCAGGAGCAGCACCTTGGGGTCGGACATGAGCGCTCGAGCGATCGCCAGCATCTGCTGCTCGCCGCCGGACAGATAGCCGGCCGTCGACCGAAGCCGCTGTTTCAGGACCGGGAACAACTCCATGACCGTCTCGTGCGCCGCTGCGACCCGATGACGGTCGGCGACCGTGTAGCTGCCCGCCTTGAGATTCTCCTCCACGGTCAGCTCGGCGAAGATCCGACGGCCCTCGAGGACTTGGACAACACCGCTCTGGACTATGTCGGCAGCATCCGTTTCGTCGATTCGCTCCCCATTCAGCTCGACGGTCCCCTTGGTGATCTTTCCCTCGTGCACGTCGAGGAGGCCGCTGATGGTACGGAGGGTCGTGGTCTTCCCGGCACCGTTGGCTCCGAGCAGCGCGATGATCGAGCCCACCGGGACTTCGAGCGATATCCCTCGCAGGACCAGGATCACATCGTTGTAGACGACTTCGAGGTTCTTCACGGAGATAACCGGCGGCGCCCCGGGCTGGGCCACAGCAGGCTCCTCGCGCAGAGCGCTCGTCATCGGTCGCCTCCATCCATCACAACGTCGCGGAGACTAGGGCCGCGAGACGATGCGCGACGCCGAAGTGCCACCAGATTCAGCTTCCGGGGCTCCACTCGGCCCCATCCGGCCAGAACTCCTTCTTCCAGATCGGCGCTCGCAGTTTGAGCTCGTCGATCACGAATCGCGCCGCCTCGAAGGCATCGACTCGATGTGCGCAGGAGATCGCAAC
>JBFFIL010000169.1:0-4127 GCA_041556535.1 Acidimicrobiia bacterium
CCAACGACTGGCCGACTACGGAATCATCGGCGAGCTTCAGGCCGCCGGTCAATGACAGGGTGATGGTCTCGGCTGACAGGTAGTGGCAGCCTTCTGCCATCTGGCTGAGCCGTGTGGGGGCCGTCTAGGTTTCGGCCGATGACCTTGCACTTCAGCGTCGCCGGCGGATCCCCGACCTGGCGCCGCGGCATCAAGGCGACTCTCGAGGACTTCGGCTATCGGGTGGAGGCCTTCGAGTCTCTCGGCGAGTGGTCTCCCGGTATAGGCGGAAGGGCAGTCGTCGTTAGCGGCGGCGCCGAAGACGCGGCGGACTCCCTGAGCGTCCACGCCAGGGAGTACCCACACATCCCCGCGATTGCGGTAGTGGAGGGACCTTCCCTTACGACCTTCGCCCGGCTGGTACGTGCCGGCGCATCGACGGTCGTCGATGAGCTTCGAGATATCGAGTCTCTCTCAACGGTGGTCGAGGCCGCGGTGGAGGGGAAGGCCGTCGTGCCGCTGGCAGTCCTGAGGTCGATGGCGCTGACTGTGCCGTCCGAGGAGGAGCTCGCCGATCGGCTCAGCGACCAGGAGCTCTCCTGGCTCCGAGCCATGGCCGAGGGGCGAACGGTGGTGGAGTTGGCAGAGACCTCGGGATACTCCGAGAGGGCCATGTTCCGGATGCTGAGAAAACTCTATATCCGCCTGGGCGTCCCGAACAGAACTGGCGCCCTCATGTGGGCGAGCCGCCTCGGGCTGGTGGCCGATTCCTCCCAGGACGCCCCGGACTCCGTGGACGGGTGATATCCGGGGGCCCGAGGCCGCGGGATGGCACGAGTTACGCCTCCCGCTGTCTAGTCGCCGGTCGGGGTTCTCGCACCCCGCCGCTCGGTCCTGTTGGCGTGGGTCGGGATGTCCACCGGTAGCACATAGGTTCCGTCTTCGATAGCGGCGTCGATCGCTACCAAGTCGGCGAAGCTGGTCTCCGCGAGAGCGCTTCGGAGGGCTTTCTGGCCGCGCCACCATGTCTCGTGCACCGGGCAGGCATCGATCCAGTCGCATGGTCCGCCCCGGAGAACGCAGGTGTCCAACGTGGTGGGGCCCTCGGCGGCCTCGGCCACGTCGAGGACGGTTATCTCGGATGCGGGGCGGGTGAGGATGTAGCCCCCGGCCGGGCCCGCTACCGCGGTGAGAAGCCCGTTCCTGACGAGGTCCGCGAGGATCTGGGCCGCGTAGGGCTGGGGGATATCCATCTCGGCCGCTATCTCTCGAGCCTTGCGCCGGCCCGTTTCAGAGTGGCGCGCGACGTCGAGCATTGCCCTGACGGAGTAGTCCCCTTTGCGCCCGAGAGTCACTTGCATGGGCCGCTGCCCGTTCGGTGCATCACCACATCCCTGCTGCTGCTTGACATCTGCCTCAGCAACACTGTATAACGACGTCAACGTTTAGTCCATGCCTGAACGATGAGGGAGTAGAGCATGGTTGTGCTCGAGAGAAGAGTCGCAGGCTTCCATGAAAAAGCTCCCGCGCAGCACGAAGACCTGACAGGCACGACCGCTATCGCCTTGGCTCTCTCCTTCACCTCGGCGGCCGCAGCGGCTGGCTTCCTCGAGGTGCTCTTCGACCGGATCGCGGCTCCCGCGGCCGCCGGGGCGTTGGGGCCGTCAGCGGCAGGAGTCAAGGCGATGCTCGCGTCTGTCGGTCGGCTTACCGTCTCGACCACCGCTGTCCTGGTGCTCCTTGCCCTTCTGGCGTGGTCCGTCTACGCCTGGAGATGGAATCGCTGGCTCGCACTCGCAGGCACGGGTGTCATGGTTTTGACCGTCTCTGCCGGGCTCTTCTCAGTGCGGCCGATCCTGGTGTTGACGCACGTCGCCGTCGTGCTGGGCGTCGTTGCGGCTCTGGCCGTTCGCTGGAGGGGCGTCTCGATGACCTACATAGGGGCGCTCTGGGCGATTGCCCTGGCGATCGTGGCTGGTCAGTGGTCTCTCAGCGGGCTGATTGGCGCCTCGACTCTCGCGCCTCGGGCGATTGGTGAGGCTGCCCTCGTCCTCGCACTCGTCCTGCTCGCAGTCGGCGCCTTCTCCTCGTCACATCGCGGTCTCGGTTCGCTCGTGGGCCTGGCAGCCGGTGCTGGCTTGGGGGCTGTTTCGCTTGCCTCCGACTTCACTCCCTTCGTAGCACTGATGGCCACGGGGGCCATGATGTGGCTTCCTTCCCTCGCCTACATCGTCGCCGCCGGGGCGGTTGGATATGTGCTCGCCACCTGGCTGCCACACCCGTCGACCCGACACCGCGCCGCAGGTCTTGTTCTTCTCGCCGTAGCCGGCATATATCCGTCCCTCGTTCACCACAGCGCGACTGCTCTGCTGGCCCTCGTTGTTCTAGCCGTGCCTTGGGCGAGACAGGGAGCCCTGTCATGGCGGTGAAGAGGGAATTCTCACGGCGCGAGTTTCTGATAATGGGCACGACGGCGACCATTGGGGTGGCGGCATATCCGCTGCTTCACAACCTCCAGGTGATCCGGTCGGTCGACAACCCGCTCGAGAGCTACCCGTTCAGGGATTGGGAGTCCGTGTACCGCGATCAGTACGCGTACGACTCCAGTTTCACATTCGTCTGCTCTCCCAATGACACGCATGCCTGTCGGCTGCGGGCATTCAATCGCAACGGGGTGATCCAGCGGATCGAGCCGAATTACGACGTTGGCCGCTACTCCGACCAGCTGGGCAACAAGGCATCGGTCAAGTGGCACCCGCGTGGGTGCAAGAAAGGCCAGACGTTCCACAGGCGGGTCTACGGGCCATACCGGCTCAGATTCCCGATGGTCCGTGCCGGCTGGAAACGGTGGGCCGACGACGGATTCCCGACACTCGACGCCGCCAACCGCGACGAGTACATGTTCACGAGCCGCGGCACGGACACCTTCACCCGTCTGTCGTGGGAGGAGGCCTACGACTACATCGCCAGGGGCTTGATCGACGTCGCTACGTCTTACTCCGGGGATGCCGGCGCAGAGCGGCTGCTGGCCGAGGGCTACCAGCCGGAGATGGTCTCCGAGATGGGAGGAGCCGGCACCCGGACCATGAAGCTGCGTGGCGGAATGGGCCTGCTCGGCGTGATCGGCAAGTACGGGATGTATCGGATGTCCAACACGCTCGCATTGGTCGACAGTCACGTCCGGGGAGTGGGTCCCGATGATGCGCGAGCCGGGCGAAACTGGTCGAACTACACCTGGCACGGCGACCAAGCTCCGGGCCACCCGTATGTCCACGGGCTGCAGACATCCGAGCCGGACTTCAACGACCTGGCCAACTCCAAGCTGACGATCCAAGTTGGGAAGAACCTCGTAGAGAACAAGATGCCCGAGTCGCACTGGTTCTCCAACATCATGGAACAGGGCGGGAAGATCGTCACGATCGCACCCGAGTACAGCCCTCCCGCCTCCAAGTCCGACTACTGGCTCCCGGTCCGCCCCGGTCTCTCGGACACTTCCATCTTCCTGGCCATCACCAAGATCCTGATGGATCGAGATCTCTACGACGAAGACTTCGTGAAGGCCTACACGGACTTCCCGCTGTTGATCCGGACCGACAACCTGGAGCGTCTGCGTGCCAAGGACGTCTTCGCCGGGTACTCGCCGGGCCTCGACCCGGCCGGCCCCAGTTTCGCAGACCAGGGCCTCACCGAAGAGCAGTACGAGGCGATCGGATTCGACCCGGTCATCTTTGACGAGGGACAGGGTGGGCTGCGGGCCATAACCCGAGACGACCTCGGGGAGCGCATGGCCAACGCAGGTATCAGCCCGGCTCTCGACCACCGGGGGACGGTTCGCCTGCTCGACGGGACCGAAGTTGAGGTGCTCACCATCTGGGAGGCGTATCGGGATCACCTCCAGGACTACGACCTGGCGACCACGTCGGAGATCACGGGGACCCCGCCTGCGCTCATAGAGCGTCTCGCCAATGACATCGCGACAATCAAGCCGGTCTCGATCCACACCGGAGAGGGGATCAACCACTGGTTCCACGCCACGTTGCACAACCGGGCGACATATCTGCCGCTCATGCTCACCGGAAACATCGGCCGCCCCGGTGCAGGAAGCCATACCTGGGCCGGGAACTACAAGGCTGCCCTGTGGCAGTCGA
>JBFFIL010000170.1:0-4123 GCA_041556535.1 Acidimicrobiia bacterium
CCCCTCATCGCCATCCTCGCCGGTTGGCTCTTCTTGGCCGAGTTGTCGACAGGGCGGCCGCCTCCGCCCCGAGAGCTGCCTGAGCTCACCTATGACGACGCGGCGGCCGAGCCGGAAAGGCCGGACCACTAGCGTCCCCAGACATGGACTTCGCATACGGACCCAAGGTCGAGGAGCTGTCCGAGCGGCTGAACGACTTCATGGACTCTCGCATCTACCCGGCAGAGACCGTGTATCGCGATCAGATGGAAGCTGCCGGCAACCCTCACCACTACCCCGCCATCCTCGACGACCTGAAGAGGGAGGCCCGGGACATCGGTTTGTGGAACCTGTTTCTGCCCGATGACGAGGCCGGTGCGGGTCTTTCGGTGTTGGAGTACGCGCCTCTCGCTGAGATAACCGGGCGAAGCCCGCTCATCGCACCGGAGGCGCTCAATTGCTCGGCTCCCGACACCGGGAACATGGAGATCCTCCACATGTTCGGCACCGACGCCCAGAAGGAGGAGTGGCTGGCTCCGCTCCTCGACGGTGAGATCCGTTCCTGTTTCTCGATGACCGAGCCCGATGTGGCCAGCTCAGACGCGACGAATATCCGCACCCGGATCGAGCGGGTTGGCGACGAGTACGTGGTCACCGGGCGGAAGTGGTTCAGTTCGGGTGCATCGTCACCACGGTGCAAGTTCTCGATTGTCATGGGCGTGACCAACCCCGACGCCGACCGTCATCGCATGCAATCGATGGTGATAGTCCCGATGGACGCTGAAGGCGTCGAGGTCGAGCGCGACCCGACGGTGTTCGGCTACCTCGACAGGGGAGGCCACCCGCAGGTGAACTTCGAGGGGGCGCGGGTTCCGGTCGACAACCTGCTGGGGGAGGAGGGCGGCGGATTCGCCATCGCCCAGGCGCGGCTCGGCCCGGGCCGCATACATCACTGCATGAGGTCGATCGGCGCGGCCGAGCGATGTCTCGACCTGATGATTCAGAGGTCGAAGAGCCGTGTTGCCTTTGGCAAGCCACTGGCGGCACAGGGAGTGGTTCAGGAGTGGATAGCCGACGCCCGAATCAAGATCGAACAGGCCCGGCTACTCGTCCTGAAGACGGCGTGGATGATCGACAACGTCGGGGCAAAGGCGGCCCGGACCGAGATTGCAGCGATCAAAGTGGTGGCACCGGAACTGCTCACCTTCGTCGCCGACCGGGCCATGCAACTGTTCGGCGCCGCCGGGTTCACCGAGGATTGGCCGCTGGCCCAGCTCTATTCGATGGGTCGCTGGCTCCAGGTCGCCGACGGCCCGGACGAAGTCCACCGCCGTTCCGTGGCCCGGACCGAGTTGGCCCGCCTCGAAGAGGGTGCTTTCTTCGGCGAGAACTGAGGATTTTGGGGGAACGAAACAGGCCGACGTTGCGTTTACCTGGTTTCGCAGATGAATTGGCTTGCACCATGATCGACCTGAGTGTCACGCCTTGGAGGGAAGCAGCGGCCTGTCTCGAGACGGAGACCGAGGTCAACTTCTTCCCCGACAGAGAGGATCTCGCTGCCATCGCCAAGGCGAAGGCTGTTTGCTCCACCTGCCCCGTGTCGTCCGATTGCCTCACCTGGGCCATCGAAAGCAACCAAACCGAGGGCGTCTGGGGCGGCCACACCGCGCGGGAGAGGCGGGTGCTGAGGAGCCGCTGGATCGAGGAGATCCGCCGAGCCAGCTAGTTCCGCTCGGCCGGCTCGTCGCGATCCGGGCCTGAAGCGGCGGCGATGTGGACCAGGGCATCACCCGAGTGAACCAGAGGGCGCTTGGTGCGTGCGATCACCCAGCCCGACTCGTTCGCCTTGATGGTCGTCGGCCTGGAGCCGAAGGCGTCAGATATCGCGGCGACTGGTTGGCCTTTCTCGATCGGGTCCCCAAGGTCTACGAGCAGCTCCGCGAGCCCGCCCCTCCTCGCGCGGACCCAGGTGGTCCGCCGTATCAACCTGGTCGGGCTGGCACGGGGAAGGCGCGCTTCGATCATGCCAAGACGTCTCAGGGTCCGAAGAACGCCAGTGACCCCGGCCTCGATGGCCCACTCGTTGAACCGGTGAGCTTCGCCGCCTTCGTAGAGGAGCACGGTGGCCCCCCGCCTGGTGGCCTCCTGTCGAAGCGAGCCCTTTCGGGCCCGGGTGTGGATCGAAAAGGGTGCACCGAACGATCTCGCCAGTCTGAGGGTGGTCTCGTCGTCCATGTCGCCTCTGATCTGTGGGCAGTTGGTCCGATGGTTGGTGGCGGTGTGGAGATCGATTCCGACCGAGCACTGGCCGACTACCTGATCCATGAAGAGATGCGCCAGCCTCGAGGCAGTCGATCCTCGCTTCGATCCAGGGAAGGACCGGTTGAGGTCCCGTCGGTCCGGCAGGTACCTCGACTCGATGATGAAGGCCAGCGGGTTGACGATCGGGACGGCTATGACGGCCCCTCGGAGGCTCTTTGCGTCGAGCACCCGCATCACTCGTCGCACGATCTCGATCCCGTTCAGCTCGTCACCGTGGATAGCGCCCGAAAGCCAGACATGGGGCCCGGCGGTCCGGCCGTTGATCACCGACACGGGCAGCGACTCCTTGGAGCCGGTTGGCAATCGCGCGAACGGAAGCTCGATGCGCTGCTTTCGGCCCGGGGGGACGGTCACGTCTCCGATGAAGACCTTCTCGTTGCGCGATCTCTCAGGCAACGACGTCACCTTCGATGTGGGCGATGATGAGGTCGGCTACGTCTACCCCGCTGGCCGCTTCGATTCCCTCGAGCCCTGGGGATGAGTTGACTTCGAGCACCATCGGCCCATCTTTGGACTGGATCAGATCCACTCCGGCAACGCCCAGGCCCATCGCCCGGGCGGCCGCGAGCGCCGTCTCTTCCTCTTCGGAAGAGAGTTCGAGCACTTCCGCTTTCCCTCCTCGGTGAAGGTTCGAGCGAAAGTCGCCGGGCGCGCCCTGCCTCTTCATCGACGCGACCACCCGCCCCCCGACTACGAACGCGCGGATGTCGGCGCCGCCCGCTTCCTCGATGAAGTCCTGGACCAGGAAGTTGGCGTCGAGTTGTCGGAAGGCCGAGATGACCGACTCGGCGGCCTTCTTGGTCTCGGCGAGGACCACCCCGAGGCCCTGGGTGCCCTCGAGCAACTTGACCACCACAGGCGGGCCACCCACGAGGTCCAGGAGCCCGTCGACATCCTGGGTTGCATGGGCGAAGCTCGACGTCGGGAGGCCGACGCCCGAACGGGACAGGATCTGAATGGAGTGCAGCTTGTCCCTCGACTTGCTGATCGCATCGGACGAGTTGACCGAGTAGATGTCGGCCATCTCGAATTGCCTGACCACGGACGCACCGTAAAAGGTGTAGGTGGCGCCGATCCTGGGGATCACCGCATGGGGGCGAATCTCCTCGCCGCGCAGCAGCACCTTGGGTCGGCTCGCCGTTATGTCTATGTAGCAGCGCAGGTAGTCGACGACCGACACATCGTGCCCGCGGGCAAGGGCCGCGTCACGCAGTCTGGCAGTCGAATAGAGACTGGCGCTTCGGGAGAGGACTGCGATCTTCACTTTCGATCAGCTTTCGTCGGTCTCTCGCCGAGGTAGCTGCGTCCGGGGTCCACCACGAACTTCCCCCTCACGGTTCGCCGGCCGAGAAGCATCCGAAAGGTCATCTCGTCCCGCGTGGTCAGATTCACCTTGGCCGACAACTCGACGCCGGCAACAACGACAGTTGTTCTGATCACGGGCCTCGTCTCGGCACGACCACCCGGGTTCTTCACCTTCTTCTCCCCGATTACGGGGGCCTCGCATTCGAAACTCGGTGTGTGCTTCCTCTGTCGGGGATGAATCTCGAAGCGAACCCAGGGCTGCCCGCCTCTTTCGAAACCCTCGATGTTGAATGCAT
The DNA here is from genome assembly GCA_041556535.1 of Acidimicrobiia bacterium. Taxonomy (GTDB): domain Bacteria; phylum Actinomycetota; class Acidimicrobiia; order Spongiisociales; family ZC4RG35; genus JAWWBL01. The sequence continues at coordinate 3,903 of JBFFIL010000170.1, forward strand.
GGAGCGATGAGCTATCCGCCCCCGTGTCGACCTTTGCTTTCATCTCGGAGACGCCGAACTCTGGTAGCTGGACCCACTCCCTCCACCCGATGATGGCCTTTTCTGCCATGGAGAGGGGATCTTAGGGGATGGGCACTTGAGGCGATCACCTGATCAAAACTTGATATTTGACATATCAGATTTCATGATGCAAAATCCGACCGTACTCACGAAAGCAACAG
>JBFFIL010000171.1:0-4117 GCA_041556535.1 Acidimicrobiia bacterium
ATTCTCGCCAACTTGGCCGCCACCTCTTCCTCCGTCCCGCGGACGAAGACATCGGTGCCCTCATTCGTCTCGAGCACCGCCAGGGGACGGGCTATCGAGTCTGCCGCGCCCGGGCCTTCGACGCGCGCGGTGGCGGCTTCGGGCGGAGTGGGGAAGAGCTTGAGGCAGACCGAGACGATCACGCCTAGCGATCCGAATGCCCCGACGCACAGACGGGCGAGGTCGTACCCGGACACGTTTTTGACCACACGCCCACCCGCACGAACCGCTCTACCGTCGCCGGTCACGACCTTGACCTCGAGAACTCGCTCCCTGGTCCCGTAGAGCCGACCGCGTCTGAGGGCCGACTTGCCTATGGCCACGGTCCCTCCGATCGTCGATCGGCCCGGAACCTCCGGAAGGACCGCAGTCTGCGAGCGTTCGGCAAGCATGGCCTCCACCTCCGACACCCTGGCCCCCGGGCCTACTACGAGGGTCAGGTCGTCCGGTTGCCACGCCTCCACTGCATCTAGATTCTCCGTGGACAGCACGATCCCAGGCTCCGGCGGGGTCCCGTAGCCCTGGTGAGTGCCGCCTCCCCAAACCTGAACCGGGAGGCTCTTCTCAGAGGCATATCGGAGTATCGACGCGACATCGCCGTCGGTCTTCGGCGCAAGGATCAGCTCTGCTTCGGGGGCGCCATCGACGACTGTTCCCAGTCGTGTCAGATGGGGCGGGTGATATCTCACACCCAGACTCCCTCGGGCACCTCGCGACGGACACCGCCAAAGTCGAAGCATCGCGATCCCGAGGGAAGAATCTTGGCCGGGTTGAGGATGCCCGTCGGGTCGAAGACCTCTTTGAGCCTGGCCTGGGCGTCGAGGTCGATCTCGGTGAACGAAGCGCCCATGAGGTCTCTCTTCTCGACGCCGATACCGTGCTCACCCGAGAGAGCACCTCCGTTCTCGAGGCAAACGGCGACTATCTCGTCACCCGCTGCGTGAACCCTCTCCGACATGCCTGGCTCACTGGCGTCGAAAGCGATGAGGGGATGGAGGTTCCCGTCACCGGCGTGAAAGACGTTCAAGAGCGTCAGCTCGTAGCGGTCGGCGATCTCATAGACGGCGCCGAGCGTCTCGACCAGCTTCGTCCGCGGCACCACGGCGTCGTGGAGGTAGTAGTCGGGAGCGAGCTGGGCGATGGCACCAAAGGCAGACTTGCGCCCCTTCCACAAGAGGTCGCGATGCTCCTGGGAAGCCGCGACTTCGACATTGTTGGCACCATTCACATGGGCGATCTCGGATATCTCGGCAGCCTCCGAGATGACGGCTTCCGTCTCGCCAACGACCTCCGCCAGAAGGATGGCAGCCGCTTCGACGGGCAAACCGGCATGGAGCCAGTTCTCGATGGCCTCGTTCATGCGCCGATCCATCAGTTCGAGGGCTGCAGGCACCATCCCTGCTGCGATGATGTCGGAGACCGTGGCCGCGGCCCCCTGCACGGTTGGGAAGTCCATGAGAAGCGTGCGGACGTCCGGTTCGATTGGAACCAGCCTCACCAGGGCGCGGGTGACTATCCCGAGCGTTCCCTCCGAGCCGACCAACAAACCCCTCAGGTCGAGGCCGGGAGTGTCCGGGGCGTCGCCTCCGACGGTGATGACGGCGCCGTCCGCGAGGACAACCTCCAACGCAAGGACGTGGCTGGTGGTACTGCCCTCGGAGAGACAGTGGGGGCCACCGGAGTTGTTGGCGATGTTGCCGCCGATGGTGCATGCGGACTGTGAAGAGGGGTCGGGGGCGAACTGGAGACCGTGTTGCGAGGCGGCGTTCGTCAGGTCGAGGTTGATGACGCCCGGCCCAACCCACGCGGTCTTGTTGGCGACATCGATGTCGACATCGTTCATGGCCGTGGTGCTCAGCACGATCCCACCCTCAGTGGGGCTCGCCCCGGCCGCCAGTCCCGTTCCGGCGCCACGTGCGACGATGGGGGTTCGGTGACGCCGGGCAATCCTGACCGTCTCAGCCACGTCCTCGGTGTTCTGGGGGAACACGACCACCTCTGCCGCGCCTCTCATCAATGACGCGTCCTTCGAGAAGACGTGCAGCTCGACTGGCTGGTCGAGCACGTTGTGCTCGCCCAACGCCGCCCGGAGATCGGTCGCCAAGGACATCCGGAGAGCGTACTTTCCACCAACCGATCCGTTCCCCGCCGATTCCGGCGGCGGGCTCCGTCAGTCCGGCCGCCCCCAACCCCCGCCTCCGGGGGTGAGCACAACCAGCCGGTCCCCAGGCTCGACCTCGACCGTGACCTTGCCGGGCAGCCGCTCCTTGGAACCGTTTGCTCGAACCAGCCAATCCTCACCCGTCGAGCCGGGCTCCCCGCCGCTCAGCCCCCAAGGCCGGTGACGGCGCCGCTCGCCTAGCAGGGACAACGTCGCCGGGGCATCGAACACGATCTCCCGATGGATCCCGTCGCCTCCCGTAAATCGGCCCCGGCCACCACTGTCTCGCCTGATGGTGTACTTGTCGACGCGGAACGGGTAGTGGGTGTGAAGCGCCTCGACCGGCGTGTTTTGGGTATTGGTCATGCCGGTGTGAATGCCCGACTGGCCGTCCCGGTAGGGACGCGCCCCCTGGCCACCTCCGACCGTCTCGTAATAGGCGAATTCGTCGTTTCCCACCAGAACGTTGTTCATGGTGCCCTGCGATGCTGCGGGGACTCGTCCGGGCGCGGCCTGGGCAAGGGCACCCAAGAGGACATCGGCAATTCGCTGACTCGTCTCCACGTTGCCCGCGGCGACTGCGGCAGGTGGGGAGGCGCTGACGATGGAGCCCTCGCCGACGACGAGGGAGATGGGGCGGTAGCAGCCGGCGTTGGCGGGAATGGACGGATCCGTTGCCACCCTCACCGCGTAGTAGAGACAGGACCGGGTCACTGCTTCGACGGCATTGATATTGGAATCGACCTGGGGATCGGTCCCTGTGAAGTCGGCTACGAGCCGGTCGCCATCGATTGTCACCACGACTCGAATGGCCACGTCTTGGACGCCCAGCTCCATCACGTCCTCGAATGCGAACTCGCCGTCGGGCAGGTCCGAGAGAGCGGACAGCATTCGCCTCTCCCCATACCTCAGCAACTCCCCCGTGATCTCCTCGAACTGAGACGGCCCCCGCGTTCGGTAGAGATCGCTCAGCCTCTGTGCCGCGACGGCGTTGGCGCCCATCTGGGCATCCAAATCCCCCCGGCGCTCCCAAGGGGTCCGCGACGCATTAACGAACGGCTCGAAGAAAGGCCGTGACCAGGCACCTCCTTCGACCGCCAGGGTGGGCGACACGATGTGACCCTCCTGGTCCAGCCTCACCGCGTCCGCGGGCATCGAGCCCGGAGCGTCTCCTCCAACGTCGGCGTGGTGTGCCCGGTTGGCGACCCATGCGACGAGACGCGGCCCCGAGAACACCGGCGCCACGAGGGTCAGGTCGTTGAGATGCGTCCCACCCTCGAACGGGTCGTTCACCGCGTACTGGGCTCCCGGTTCGGGGTCAAACCGCTCGATGCAGGCGGCGACCGACGCCGGCATGGAGCCGAGGTGGACGGGTATGTGCTCGGCTTGGGCGAGCATCTCTCCGCCAGCGGTGAACACGGCCGCCGAGCAGTCGGCCCGCTCCTTGATATTCGGAGACAAGGCTGTTCGCCGGAGAATCGTGCCCATCTCGGCTGCCACCGCCGAGAAGCTGTGACGGGCGACCTCGAGGGCGATCGGGTCGATCATCGCCCCACCGAATTGCCTATGTGCTTGGTTGCCTCGCGAAGGGAGAGATTGGAGAGCTTGCCCTGGTGAGACTGGAGCACCGGAACCTCTCTATTACTGCGTTAGGCAAAAAAATATTCTCGCCTTCCCATACAGGTTCATTTTTTGCATATACTTTGAGTAAGGTATGAAACCAGCAAGTCTCTTAGGGCTTGAGCTATTTAAAATATTAGTTGTCTGCGAACAAATGGATGTGACTGCAACATGCACAAGAAAAATTCAATAACAGTCCTTGTAGTGGATAATGACCCATCAATTCTGCGCCTCGTGAAAAAACAATTATCTGACTATGGATATCTGCCGATCATGGCATCAAGTGGTGAAGAAGCC
>JBFFIL010000172.1:0-4091 GCA_041556535.1 Acidimicrobiia bacterium
CTCGGTGCCACTCCGGCGTCCTACCCGTGGGTCGCTCGGACCTTCCCCATCCTCCTGGTCGCTACGGCGGTGTGGCTCTACTCGACCGTCGTGTGGAAGGACACTTTCGGCCCCGACTTCGAAGGCGCAGGCGCAGACACCCGGAGGTCGGCCCCCTATCAAGATCCTCCGGCGACGTAGTCGGACACGAGACGGTCGAGGATCACGAGAGGCTGGTTGCCGGATCCGAGGACAAGAGTGTGGAAGGCCGCGATGTCGAATGACTCCCCTTCGCGGTCCCGGACGATCTCCCTGAGCCGGAGGATTTCCTGCATTCCGATCATGTATCCGGTTGCCTGACCAGGCAGGACCATGTAGCGCTGCACTTCGTGGGCCCATGTTGGGATGAGCGAGAGCATGTAAGCGCGAGCCTCGTCGGCGGACCAGCCGAGGGCGTGGATCCCGGTGTCGACGACGAGACGGACAGCCCGGAGGAGCTCGAGCTCCAAGCGACCGACGTTGCCGTAGGGATCGTCGTCGTACAACCCAACCTCGGCGGCGAGTCTCTCGGCGTACAGCGCCCAGCCCTCCACAAACCCGTTGTACATGACGAAGCGTTGAAACGAAGGCAGATCGAGGGTTCGGGCGATGGCGATCTGTGTGTGGTGGCCGGGGACTGCCTCGTGATAGTTGATTGTCGGGATCGACATGAGCGACCTCATCCCGGTTCCCGCATAGAAGGCCCCGGGCCTGGAGCCGTCCACGGTGCCCGGCACGTAGTACCCCCCTCCACCCGGATCCGGCACGACAACTACAGGCGTGTCGGGCCAGAGACCGAACAGAGGGCGGAAGACGACCGCGGCCTCTCCGATGAGCGCCTCATTGAGTGAGATGGCCGCTGCTCCGCTCGTGACGCCGGACTCCGCAGCTGCTCGGGCCATCAGGTCCACCAAGGTCGCGTCTTGTGGATAGCCCAGTTGGTCGAAGGCCTCGCGCAGTTCGGCTTGCACTCGCTCGACGTTGACCAGTCCGAGTTCGTGCACCTCGCCCGCGTCGAGCGCCGTCGATGTGTGCCCCCTCAATAGGTGGGCGTAGTAGTCCTCTCCGTCGGGGTGGCGCCCAACCCCGGCCTGATCCGACGCGAGGTGGCGGATCGACCGCATGTAGTCGGCGAGAGCGGCCCACGCCGGCAGGAAAGACTGCTCGATGGCCTCGGCCGCCTCCTCCAGCAGCTCGGCCGTCTGTTCACCCGTCAGACCGGCGAGGGAACCGAGTCGATCTTCGAAAGACGTGTACAGGGCGAGGCTCCGCGCATCACCGCGCGCATCCTGGTCGAGGCGGTTGACAGTGAGATCCGCGATCTCGGCCACAGGGACGATTCCCGCGGCGACCCTCCGCTGCAGCCCGTCGATCACCTGACCCACCTGGGCCGCGATCTGCCACAGCCTGGCCACATAGTCCTGGGCGTCGTCGAGCGATTCGACCGGGTGCTCGTCGGTGAGGAAGAGCAGGAGGTTGAAGTTGTAGCTGTTCACGAAGTGGTGAACGGGCCAGTCGTGGTACATGAAACGGTGGCCGCGCACCTGGTGGTCGAGGTACCACTCGTAGCTGTCGTAGGAGATCCGGTCGGCGGAGGCCAACTCGTTGCGCTCGAAGCGCCGCAGCTCCTCCAGAATCGCCACCTCCAGTTGCTGCGTCTCGCGTAGGAAGGCGTCCGACAGGTCGTTGAGCTTGTCGTTGCGGAGCCCGTGTTCCGACGCCACGCCGGCGGATGTCAGACCCTGTGGGTCCCGCACGGCGAGCAGCGCGAAGGAGGTTTCGAGAAACTCGGCGAAGTCGAGCCCCTCGATTCCGAGCGAGCCAGCGTCGACGAGCGTCGTGGAGGTGCTGGTCGGGCTAGGTGGTGGGCTGGTCGGGCCGCTCGTCGTTTCCGGTTGCGCCGAGCACGCACCGGCGATGAGGGCAAGCATCGCGAGCAGCGCCGTGGTCGAGCGTCCCATCCCCCGATGTAACCACCGCTCTCCCCCAAGAATCGAAACCTAATGCTGTAGGGACCAAATACGGTCCTTACAGCGTCTGATTGCGCACGAACGCCGGCTGTGGTGTCGGAGAGAGGACTCGAACCTCCACGACCCGCAAGGGCCACCAGGTCCTTAGCCTGGCGCGTCTTCCAATTCCGCCACTCCGACAGGGTGGTCTCTTCGATTGTATTTCGGATTCAGCTCAGGACGAAGGTGAGTACGAAAGTGCTGATCCCGAACAGGATGCCGACCACCACGGTCAGGCGGTCGAGGTTCCGCTCGACGACGGTCGATCCGGTGAGGTTCGAAGTGGACATTCCTCCCCCGAACACGTCTGACAAACCGCCGCCCTTTCCGGAGTGGAGCAGGACGAGCGCCACCACGGCGAGTGAGAGGATCACATGGAAGATGATCGCGACTGCGGTCAATACGTTGGTCATGGCTGGTCGATCCCGGACAGTTGAAACCCCGCCGTCCGGCGGGCTGGGAATTGTATCAACATCGTCGTACTTCGCCTATCCGGCTTGCCGGGCGACCTCATCCGCTGCGGCCTCGGCCGCCTCGGGATCACCGAGGTACCTGCTCGACAACGGCTCGAAGTCGCGATTCAACTCGTAGACCAGCGGGATGCCGGTGGGGATGTTGAGGCCCACGATCTCTTCGGGGCTCAGGTTGTCCAGGTGCATGACGATCGCCCGAATCGAGTTCCCGTGTGCAACGACAAGGACTGTGTTGTCTTCACCCAAATCGGGGACGATCTCGTTTCGCCAATACGGGAGCATCCTCTCGACCACATCCGCCAGGCACTCGGTCGCCGGGAGGTTCGATGCGTCCAGGTCGGAGTACCGGTCGTCATGTGACGGGTGACGCGGATCGGAAACATCGAGCGGCGGCGGTCTCACGTCGTAGGACCGCCTCCAGGCAAGGACCTGGTCAGCGCCTTGCTGGGCTGCTGTCTCCTTCTTGTCCAGGCCTTGCAGCGCCCCGTAGTGGCGCTCGTTGAGTCGCCAACTCCGCTTGGTCGGAATGTCTGCCCAGCCGGCCTCCCCGAGAGCGATGTCGGCGGTTCTGATGGCTCGTGTCAGGACCGAGGTGTGCACATGGTCGGGAACGAGGCCCTCGTCCGCTAGAAGGCGTCCTGCCTCGCGGGCTTCCTCTTCGCCGTGGCTGGTCAGGTCCACGTCGGTCCAGCCGCTGAAGAGATTCTCCAGATTCCAGGTCGACTGGCCGTGGCGAAGAAGGATGAGGGTCCTGCTCACATCCAGTAGCGCACGATCGCGGCGAATTTGTCCGGGTCCAAGGACGCCCCGCCGACCAGCGCTCCGTCGATGTGGTTCTTGGCCATGAACTCCTTGATGTTCCCGGGGCTGACCGAGCCCCCGTAGAGGACCTTCACACCCTCGGCTACCTCGCTGTTGAAGAGCTCGAGAAGTGTCTCCCGAATGACTTCCGCCATCAAGCCTGCGTCCTCCGGTAGGGCGCTGCGGCCACTGCCGATCGCCCACACCGGCTCGTATGCGATCGATAGCCGCGCACCGTCCTGGATGGGGAGCCTGGCGATGGCTCCCTTCACCTGGGTTACCACGACCGACTCGGCGTGACCCGAATCTCGCTCGTCGAGGGATTCCCCCACGCACACGACCGGCACCATCCCGTGGGCGAGCACCGCGCGTGTCTTGCGGTTGACCGTCTCATCGGTCTCCCCGAGGTGCTGGCGCCGCTCCGAGTGGCCGACGATCACGTGACCCACCGCCAGCTTCGCCAGCATGGCCGGGGACACCTCGCCGGTAAAGGAACCGCTGTCCTCCCAGTGGGTGTTCTGGGCTCCCAACCCGATCATCATTCGGTCCTGTTCGATGACGACCTGAAGAGAGCGAAGAGCCGTGAACGGCGGGGCTACGACGACTTCGACGCGCTCATAGTCGGGCAACTCCAGCCTGTAGGACAGCTTTTGCACCATCTGGATGGCCTCCAGGTGGTTCGCATTCATCTTCCAGTTGCCGACTATCAACGACTTGCGACTCGACATCACGCCCATCTTTCCAGAACCTCGACCCCTGGCAGAACCCGGCCCTCCAGGAGTTCCAGGCC
>JBFFIL010000173.1:0-4061 GCA_041556535.1 Acidimicrobiia bacterium
GGAGCCGGGTGAGAGTCCCCTCGCGCTCCTCTTCGAGAAGACCGAGAACACCGAATTGAACCGTGAAGAACAGAAAGAACATCGACATGCCGGCCGAGAAGTAGGTGGCCATGTTGAGCTGGCGGGTCTCGGCGGCGACGTCGACCATCTCGTAGGAGAAGGCAGCGGAGCTGGGGTCCCCACTGGGGAGCGCACCAAGGAGAGACTGCGCGGTGATGAAGGCGAGTTGGCCCGACTCCACTCCCGTCGCGTACTGCTGGGCGATCGACACCGCTATCTGCGTCGAGACCTGGGCATCGACATCTCCCACGACAGAGATTGTCGGCGAGCCACCCGTCAAGATCGCGGCAGCGAATCCTGCATCGATCCTCAGGAACGCGTCGATCTCCTCGCCAACGGCTGCCTCGGCCGATGCCGTGTCCGGATACCGAGTGACCGACAGGATCCCGTCGTCCTCGGCTTCCTCGAGCACTTCGACCAACGGAGTCGACAGCTCCGATCGGTCTAGATCAACGACTCCATAGTCGAGTCCGAATCCCCCGGTGGTGTCGAATGCGCTCCCGAACACGAAGTAGAAGATTGCCGCGAGTGCCAGTGGCGCGACTATGCCGATGATGATCGCCGAGCGATCGCGGAGCCGAAGCTTCAGGTCCTTGACAGCGATTCGAACCGCGGCTCGCACGTCAGTCCCGCAAAGCCTTTCCCGTCAGGTGGAGGAACACCGCCTCCAGATTCGGCTCGACGACCTCGACACCGGTGATGGACCCTCCGACGGCCGTGACGGTTGACAAGAGCTGGGGGAGGATCGAAGACGCCTCATGAGCCAGGATCTCGAGAGTGCTGTCGGTGGCCGAAGCCTCGGTCACCGAATCCATCGCACGCACGGCGTCGGCCGCCGCGTGCAGCGAGCCGGCACCGGTGATGGAGACACGATCCCGCTCCCCTACAAGCGACACGAGCTCTCGACGGGTCCCCTCGGCCCTGACCACTCCATCGTCGATGATGGCAACCCTGTCGCACAGCCTTTCCGCCTCTTCCATGTAGTGGGTGGTGTAGAGCACCGCCATCCCCTCCGCGGAGAGTTGCTCCACCGACTCGAGGATGGCATTGCGCGATTGCGGATCCACTCCCACCGTGGGCTCGTCGAGTATCAGCAGCTTCGGCTTGTGAAGCAGGCCGATCCCGATATTGAGCCGGCGCTTCATCCCGCCCGAGTACTCCTTGACCAGATCGTCCCGCCGATCGGCCAGACCTACGACCTCGAGGACCTCGTGGACTCGCGGCGCCAGCTTGGCAGGTGCCATCCCGTAGAGGCGGCCGAAGAAGGTCAGGTTCTCCTTTCCCGTCAGGTCGGGGTAGATGGCCAGGTCCTGCGGCACGAGGCCGATCTCCTCTTTTCCGGCCGTGGACCGGGTGGAGATCGGCTCGGAGGCGACAATGACCTCCCCGTGATCCGGCTGGAGCAGCCCTGCGATCATGGAGATGGAAGTTGTCTTTCCCGCTCCGTTGGGGCCGAGGAGCCCAAATGTCTCTCCCTGTGCGATGCTCAGCGACACGCCGTCTACGGCTCGCAAGTCTCCGAAGTGCTTGACCAGGTTCGTCGCATTGAGGATGTTCGGCATGGCCTGACCTCTGTCCAAGTCGAAACCTAGCCCCGGCCCAGCCGAATGGAAATCGTCTGTGACTCCGTAGGCTCAGCGCAGCAAAACCAGCTCTCGGTGAGTCGGGGCACGTGCCCTTCAACCGGCGGAATTGGCCCCAGATCCTCCCCCGTGATCGTCTCGACGGCTTCCCACATCGAAGTCAGCGTCTCGTGAAAGTGCTGGCCGCAGTCTGACCCCGCAGCGGCAATCGACTCCAACTCTTTGCTCACTCGCTCGACCACAGGGTCGCCGAAAGACCACAGCCAGGTGAGTGCATGCTCGTCGAACTCTCCGAGGTATGGCGTGACCGAAGCGTGTGACTCCAGGAGCGACCCACCGGGAATGAGCAGCCTGATCGCAAGTTGGACAGGATCGGTCACGCCGACGAGATCGCTGTCGGCGATGAACCGGAACAGGCCGGTGATGTGGTCCGTGGTGGCCCAGGGCACGAACGGCAGCCAGGAAGGGCGTAGATGGATCCCCGCAGACCGGACGATCGCCAGGGCACTCCTCATGTCGTCAACGGTGTGGCCCTTGTCCAAGATCTCCAGGGTGTGGTCGTCCACACTCTCAAAAGCGCTGACCAAGAACAGAAGCCCTTGATCGGCGAGACGGGGCCAGACATCGGCATGCTCCAGGATGTGGGAGACCTTCACGGTCACGTCGAAAGTCAGACCGGGGTGGCGATGGTGGGCTTCCTCGAGGACGCCAATGGTGTGCTTTGGCGCGTTGAGAAAGTCGGGATCACCGAAAGTGATGTGTCTTGCCCCCGCACCCACGAGGCGGTCGATATCGGCCAGCACGACATCCTTGGGGACCACCCTGATTCTCCCGTCGTAGACAGCCGGTATCGGGCAGTGCCTGCATCGATGCCGGCATCCGTGAGAAGCCTCGACGGCGCCTGCCAGACGCGTCTCTCCGCCGACGTCGAGACGGGCATAGGAGCCCAGCGGCGGAAGGCCTTCTCGAACCGGAACGCGAAAGGACGATCGGCCAAGATGACGGATCACCCCTTCTCCACCCAGTCCGTCGACCCAGGCGACGAGGTCCGGCTCGTATTCGCCCTCAACAGCCACGTCGACGTGGGTTGCGGCCTGGCCCGCGTACAGGCCATAAGCGGCAGTCGGCATGTCGCTCCGCCGGGCGCGAACCCTCTCCAACAGCGGGACAGCGAGCCTCGTTGCGGTATGCATCGGAACCGATACGGCAACAACGTCGGCCCAGTCGAGGTGGGCGTCCTGTAGCTCGTCCACCGAGACGTCCACCGTGCGAACCTGATGATGTTCGGCCAGCAGGGCCGCAGCCGGCGAGGCAAGGTGCACCGGCTGGCGTCCCAGTTCGTAGGTCGAGAGGAGAAGTACGTGCATCGGGCCGGCAGATTGTATGACCCGGCCGTCGGTAGCCTTCCTTCGTGGCCCGGTAGCGCTCGGCGGCTGGAGTCCTGCCGGCCCCTGACGGCCGTGAACGACGATGCACTCGAAGACCCTCGAGTGGAGCCTCCCCTGCGGGCGTGATCGGCCTCCGTCAAGCGCAGCCCATCAACGCGAAAACACGGCCTAACTAACCTGACCCCGATGCCATCCGACTTCGGCGAGACAATCGGCGACGACTACGTCCACCAGCTCCCCGACACAAACCCGGTCGAGACCAGAGAGTGGATCGAGTCGCTCGACGCCGTCGCCACCGAATATGGCTCGGCCCGCGCCAGGTTCCTCCTGGCCAAGCTCCTGGAGCGCGCCCACGAGACGCGGCTCGGAGTCCCGGGAGCGGTCACCACGCCGTACGTGAACAGCATTTCAGCCGACGACCAGCCGGAATTCCCGGGCGACGAGCACCTCGAGCGCCGCATAAGACGATTCATCAGATGGAACGCTGCGGTGATGGTGGTCAAGGCGAATCACAGGGAGAAGGGGATCGGGGGGCATCTTTCGACGTACGCCTCATCGGCCACTCTCTACGAGATCGGCTACAACCACTTCTTCCGCGGGAAGAGCTCCCCCGGGCGCGGCGATCACGTCTATATCCACGGGCATGCCGCCCCGGGCATCTACGCCCGGGCGTATCTCGAAGGCCGTTTCGACGAGAAGCAGTTGGACGGCTTCCGGTTCGAGATAGATGGCGACGGGTTGTCCTCCTATCCCCATCCGCGCCTCATGCCGGAGTTCTGGGAGTACCCGACCGTGTCCATGGGGCTGGGGCCCATCAACTCGATCTACCACGCGCGCTTCAACAAGTACCTGGACAACCGAGATCTGGATGACACCTCGCAATCGAGGGTCTGGTGCTTCATCGGCGACGGAGAGACCGACGAGCCCGAGACGCTCGGGTCCATATCACTTGCGGCACGCGAAGGGCTCGACAACCTGATCTGGGTGGTCAACTGCAACCTGCAACGCCTGGACGGACCGGTGCGGGGCA
>JBFFIL010000174.1:0-4036 GCA_041556535.1 Acidimicrobiia bacterium
AACGAGGGACCGGGGGCTCACTCTTCCCCTGGCGCGGGTAGCTGCCCCGTACCGCTCCTTCAACCACAGTTCGACGTCCCGGAGGTCCGATGCGCTCCCCAGGCCTTCTCGTTCGCCATATACCTCTTCGGAGTACGTCGCTGCGAGATCAGCGAGGGGACCGCCCGAAGTCTCCGCCACTTCGATGGGGGTCATGGCCGGCGACACCGGCTTGCCCATGTCCGAGAGCCGGTCGGTGATCTCCTCCCAGGCGGCAGTCACCGATCCATCTGAGACGCGTGCGATCCGGCGCCGCCGACGCACGGCCTTGGCCACGGGCGACGCAGCGAGAAGCGTCACCAGCGATGCAGCGAGGATCCACCACAAACCGCCGCGCACCCGCGTCGGGTCCGGATCGCGAACTGGTGGTGGGCCCTGCGTCGGATCCTGCGGATCGCCGGGCTCGAGGACCTCGCCCGACTCGCTGACGAACTCGGATAGGTCGAATTCGGCTGTGATGCTGGCCGGGACGAAGCCGGCTCTGGGTGTTGGCTCGAACGGCACCCATCCGAATCCGGAGATCCAAAGCTCGACCCAGGCGTGCGCATTGGCATCGGTTACCACCACGGCACCGTCGCTCTCGGTGCCGGGAGTGAACCCCCAGACGACGCGGCTCTCGATGCCGAGGGCTCGCGCCAGCACCGCCATGGATGCGGCGAATTGCTCGCAATACCCGAGCCGGTAGTTGACCGAAGTGGGGTCGGTGAGCCACGCGGCGAGATCCAAAGCCTCATGCCCCGTTGTGACCTCCGTCGAGTAGGAGAAGCTCCCACTGTCGCGGAACCAGTGCTGAAGCATCCATGCGCGCTCGAAGTCTGTGGTGGCGCCCAGGGTTGTCGACTGTGCCACGGCGAAGATCGCTGCGGGGGTGTCTGGGGGCAGCTCCCGGTAGTTGGCGAGATCCGCGGGCTCGGTCGCGGCGATGGTCGACTCGGAGGGAGCGTGGCTCCAAGCCCCTGCGGCGGCAGCTTCTTGGAAGAGAGGGCTCAGCGCCCCCGAGTCGCCGGTTGCCAACGCCCCCAGGTCAGACGTGACGTTCGGGGTGAGTGCAACCACCGCGTAGCTGTCTCCTCGCTGAAATGTGGGTGGATAGGCGATCGAGAAGTCGGGCTGCACCTCGAATTCCGAGGGTGGGATAGCGCCTGACAGACGTTCCGCGTTGCGAATCTCGATGGGGACACCTGCGGTCGGTGCGATGCCGGGACCGGTGCGAAGACCCTCTATACGCACCGTCTGATGTACCTCGCTGTTCGATCCCTGATATCTCCCCTCGGCTGTTGCGATCGTCGGCGCAGACTCGTCGTACGGCGAGGCTGTCGAATCTGCTCGGCTCCATTCCGTGCCGTCGAATGTGTCGAGAGTCTCCATCCGCCAGTACACGGAGTCGGCTGGTGGGGAGCCATCGCCGAGGACCGCGGTGAACATCACGGCGCCGGTGGGGTTGATCACTCCCTGGCGGAGGTCGACCCAGCGGTCGAATGTGCCCGTCCCACCCCCGAACAGTCCTCCAACGACCCCGCCGCTGCCCCCGGCAACTCCGTACTCGGAGACGAGGCCCGACGCAGAGTTGGCCAGGGCTACCGAGATGACGGCCACGACGGACGCCATCGCGATCGACAGGGGAGCCGACCGCGCCCGGAGGGGTTCGCCCCCCGGACCCCTCGCCCGCCCTGCCTCGCCTCCGCTGTCGAGCGCAACGGCCACCATCCCCAGCGCGATCACTGCTGCCGAGGCCGACATCCATGCCAGCCCGGCGCTGCGGCGGTCGAAAACCGCGAACTGCAAGTAGATGACCAGGGATGGCAGAACTGCGGCCGAGACCGGTCCGGAGGTCACCCCGCGGGTGAAGAGCGCGCCGGTCGAGAACACGAAGACCGAGAGGATGGCGATAACGCCGGTGGTGGGCACTATGGGAGGGACCCCGTTTCTTATCCAATCCAGCGCCTCCTTCATCTCGGCGACGGCCGCAGAGACAGTCGAAGGGCCGGGAACGAGACCCGCCACCAGAGTCTCGGGGACAGCTACTCGCAGGAAGAGGGCCAGGCCGAATAGCGCGAAGAGCGACAGAGCAACCTTTGAGCTGGCCAACAACTGGATCGCAAGCCACCAGACGACACCCCCGAGAATCGCGGCGGCCACGAGGATGACGGCCCAGTTTCTTTGGCCCGAACCGGTCTCCAACAGCCGCCCCGCGCGGGCGATGGTGATCGTGAAGGCTCCGAGGCCCGCTGCTACCGCGAAGCCACGTTCCATGACTCCCTCATCTTCGATGACCAGCCTTCGGCCCATGTTCCGGCTGGGCTCGTGAGAATGGTCTCGACCCCGTTCCGGTGGAAGTCAGCTATGGCTCTGGGAGCGGTGTCCGCAGAGGCCAAGAGCAAAGACTTCGGGTAATCGGCTGAGAAGAGACGCTGCACCGCGAGAAGGGATAGGTCCGCAACCCCCGTCACCAGGACTAGAGCTCCGCCACCACCCCTCGTCCGGAGAGAGGAGGCGCCAGCCACGATGTCGCGCCCAGCGTCGAGTCGCGTGACAGCCAGCCGCTCCATCGCTCCGTGGTACTCGACAGCGTCCACGACGAAGGGACTGCCATCCCAAAGGTCGGTCTGAAAGCCGTTGCCGACCAGGTGAGCCACGACGCTCGCCGCGCCCGACACCGCCGTCTCGAATGCTTCGGCCGACTCGTAGACCTGTCTTCGGGTGTCGAGAATCACGAGGGCCCGTGGGCGCCACGGCGTCTCCAACTGGCGAATCATCAGATCCCCCGTCTTGGCCGACCAGGGCCAGTGGACCCGCCGGAGATCGTCGCCTGTTTGGTACTCCCTCAATGCGTAAAAATCGTCTCCGCCATGCGCTGCATGGTCGGGCTTGGAGGTCGTCTGGTCCGGATCAAGACCCGGGGTGGGGGGAAGCCCTGTGAGGCTCTCGATACGCGGATACACGACGAGGCGGTCCACCAGACCCGAGCTCGCGCTCAGCTCGGCGAGACCCAACGGATCTGCGGCGGTGACCGACGCGTGCCCGACCGGATAGACACCTCGAGGTCGGCAGATCACCCTATAGGTCCCTGTTGCGGATTGGCCGGGGACCAGTCTTGCCACGTCGAACATCGCGGCGCCGAGTCCCACCACCTCGTCGACGAGTCTTAGGTTGGTCACTGTCCTGGTGCCCGCCGATGAGAAACTGACCGTCACAGCAACGCTGTCGCCTTCGTGGACCCTGGAGGGTGAGAGGGCCCGGCTCAGCCTCAGGTCGAGCGGGCGAGTCCTGACGAAGACGATGGCCGCCAGAGCGGCGAGGACGAAGAAGGCTCCGCTCATCAGGAGTTCGCCGTCTCCGAGGAGAATCCAGAGGAGAATCAGTGCGAAACCGGCACCGGTGACGGCCCAGCCTCGCAGCGTCGGCATCAGGTGGCTATCCGGGTCGTGGTGCCCGGCACCGAGAGGCGCCCGAGGATCTCGCCCACGGCGTCGGCGGTCGATTCGCCTCTCATGTGGGCCTCGGGCCGCATAGCCATGCGATGTTCCAGCACGGGGTGGGCCAACGCCTTGATGTCGTCTGGCAAGACATAGTCCCGTCCCAGCGATGCCGCCCTCGCCCTGGCGAGACGTTGGAGAAAGAGAGCGGAGCGGGGCGAGGCGCCGAGGACGAGGCTCGGGTGGGTTCGAGTGGCCTCCACCAGGTCGAGGATGTAGGTCTTGACCGGCGCCGAAACGCTCACCGACCGCGCGATCTCGATCATGTCCAGGACGTCGCCTACTGACGCCACCGCTTGGAGGTCGAGGTTGGTGTACCACGGACCGATCATTGGGCTGTGCTGTTGGTACAGCCGCATCTCGAGCACCTCGCTCAACGTAGCGGCGAGGTCATCGATATCTGCTCCTTCCAGACCATAGACCGGCATTTCGATTCTCCTTTCGTCGATCAAACTCCGCAGTTGGCTGGGCAAGTTGCCGATTCCTGGAGTACGTCAACCATAATCTATTGTACCGCGAAA
>JBFFIL010000175.1:0-4009 GCA_041556535.1 Acidimicrobiia bacterium
CATACGGCAATGCCCGACCATACGAGTACAACCGACCATACGGAGGGGCATCGAGCGCCAGATTACGAGCTCGACGACGACCTCCCCCTCGAAAGCGCGTCACAGCTCAAGGCGCTCTTTGAGGACACCCGGATCAAGATCGTTGATCTCCTCCTCGAACGAGCCGCCACCATCAAGGAACTCTCCGACGCACTGGGCATACCCAAGGGGACCATCGGTCACCACGTCTCGACTCTCGAGGACGCCGGGCTGATCAAGATTGTGCGCACCAAGAAGATCCGTGCCATCGAAGCCAAGTACTACGGGCGGACCGCTCGCACCTACCTGATCGGGCCGGCGTCCAAAGACACCGACGCCGACTTCGACCTGACCCCCGGCTACTTCCTTCGCACCGCCCTCGACGAATACGAGTCTTCCGCTCACGGTCACGAAGACGTCGAGGAGCAGGGGCGGATAAGCACTCTTCGCTACGCCCGTATCCCTCACGAGCGTGCAAAGGAGTGGGCCACGCGGCTGGCCGATCTCGCCAAACAGTTCACGGGAGAGGAGCGTGGCGGGGAGACCACTTACGGCCTCGTCCTCGGCCTCTATCCGACCGACCGGCCCCACCTGGAGGACAGCCCATGACCGATTCCAAGGAGAAGACACGTCTCGGGCTCGGCTATTGGAAGCTCTGGACGGCGTCAGTCGTCTCCAACCTCGGAGACGGGATCGCGGGTGTGGCCTACCCGTGGCTCGCCTCCGTGGTCACCCGTAACCCCCTTCACATCGCTGCGGTGCTCGTTGTCACCAGGCTCCCCTGGCTCCTCTTCTCGTTGCCCGCCGGCGTCATCACCGACCGGGTAGACCGGAGAAAGCTGGTTGCGTGGATGGACGTGGCGCGGTTCGCCATCACACTCGGGGTTGCGTTCATCGTCCTCTCAGCGCAGGGCGAGCTCTCCTCCCCCGACCTGATAGCCAGCGGAACGGCCCAGCTTCCGACGAGTGCCGGGTTCCTCCTCGCGATGGTCTACGTCGCGGCCGGCCTGCTTGGGACGGCAGAGGTGTTCCGCGACAACTCGGCACAAACGCTCATGCCGGCGATAGTCGACTCAAAGAACCTGGAGAAGGCCAACGGCCGGCTCTGGGGCGCCGAGATGACGATGAACTCCTTCGTCGGCCCCCCGCTGGGTGGGATCCTCCTGGCAGTCGCGTTCGCCCTGCCGTTCTTCATCGACGCCGGGACCTTCGCAGTCGCTGCCGCGCTCGTTTTCATGATCCAGGGCCAGTTCCGACCCAAGGGAGAGCAGGTCCAGGAGAGAAAGCCGTTCTGGACCGAGATGAAGGAAGGCGTCTCCTGGCTGTGGCAGCACAAGCTGTTCCGCCCAATGGCGATCGCGCTCGGCGTGCTGAACGGCGCCGCCATGATCGCCTTCTCGACCATGGTCCTCTTCGCTCAGGAGGTGCTCGAGTTGAATGCGACGATGTTCGGCCTACTCGGGACCGGGGCGGCCGTCGGGGGCATCGTCGGGTCGATCGTGGCACACAGGGTGACCGCGCGGCTGGGGCAGGGTGGGTCGTTGTTCGCCTCGATCCTGGTGATGGCTGTATCGCTCGGAATCTCGGGGATCACCAACTCGTTCTGGGTGTTCTGGGCCATGGGCATCCTGACGTCGGGTTTCGCGGTCATTTGGAACGTGATCACGGTGTCGCTCCGCCAGACCCTGATCCCCGACCGGCTGCTCGGCCGGGTCAACTCCGTGTACCGGTTCCTCGGGTGGGGGATCATGCCCATCGGATCGATGATCGGCGGTGTCGTGGTGGCGGTCATGGAGCCCGGCTTCGGTCGTGAGACGGCGCTGAGGGGACCCTTCTTCACGGCAGCAATCATCACGCTGGGGCTCTTCTTCTATGTGCTCCCGCACCTGAACACTGCCCGGATCGAGGAAGCCAAGGCTCAGGCCGAGGAAGCCGGGATCATCGGTTCGTGAGCCTTTCAACTCATTTGAGACGCTCTAGGGACCGTATGCGGTCCCTAGAGCCTTAGGTTTGGGGTTGGGTGAGGCGGTCCGTGAGCAGGGTTGCGCCGCGGTGGGCGATGGAGGCGATTGTGAGCATCGGGTTGACCCCCGACGAGCTCGGGAAACACGAGCCGTCCATCACGTAGAGACCCTGGGTGTCGTGGGTCTCGTTGTTCTCGTCCACGACCGACGTGGCCGGATTGGATCCCATACGGGCCGTCCCCATCTGGTGGAAGGTGAAGTAACCGGTCTGATTCGAGCCGTAACCAACGGCATCCACACCGTCCATGAAGTCGTCGATCGACTCGCCGGAACGCCATCTCACCGGCCTGACAGTCGAGCTGATCACCTCGGTCGCGCCCGCCGCCGCATACAGCTCTGTGCCCCGGCGCACACCTTCCCGGATGTGGGCCTGGTCGTACTTCGAGATCGAGTACTTCCAGACCGGTGACCCGTCCTTTCTCAGGACGACCTTTCCGTGATCGCGGTCGCGGAGCAGGATTCCGCCCACATTGAGGTGACCGAGGCCCAGCACGTCACGCTTGAACGATGCACCGTCCTCCCAGCCCAGGAACGCAGCGGGAAAGAGCGGGTGGATGGGGGCGGTCTCGAACTTGAAGCCGTATCCGTGGCCGTCGAGGTCTGCGAACTCATCCGAGTATCTCGTTTGCAGGATCCCGGTCCACGGATCAACCCGCTCCTCGAACCGGGCCCACACCGCCGAGACCGGATGGAGGCGCAGGTAGTCACCGACTGCCGGGCCCCCCACACCACTTCGCAGCAGGATCGCCGGCGTGTTCAGGGCCCCCGCGGCCAGGACGACGGCGCGGGCCTCGACGGTGAGCGTCGAGGACCCGACCCGGGCCGAGACACCGATGGCGCGACCGTCCCCGGTGATGACTCTGTCGACCCGGGCGCCCGTCACCACCCGGGCGCCCCGGTCGAAGGCGTCCTGCAGGTAGGTCAGGAGCGTGGACTTCTTGGCCCCGATCCGGCAGCCCATGGTGCAGTAGCCACAGTCCTCCTGGGTGCACCCGTCGGCGTTGCGCGGCATGTCGTGGACGTGCCATCCCAGCTCACGAAGGCCCTTCTCCATCAACTGAGCTCGATGTGACGGCCAGTTGTTGTCCTTGTTGACGGTCAGCCGCTCCTCCACCGCGTTGACGCTGTCCTTGAACGCCTCACCGGTGAAGACCCCATCAAAGCCGGCTCTCTCGTCCCACTCCTCCTTCAGCGATGCAGGCGGCCCGAACGAGGTGGTGTAGTTGATGACCGTGCCACCGCCGAGGGTCGCGCCGGAAAGGACCACGATGCCGCCGTCGGCGGTGGCATTGAGCGTTCGGTCGAGATACATGCGGTTGTATGCGTCCGCCTCCAAATGGCTGAAGTCCGACTCGTTGTGATAGTCCCCGGCCTCGAGGACCACCACGTCGAGACCCCCTCCCGCCAGCACACCGGCAGCGGTCCCACCACCCGCACCGGATCCCACTACGACGACGTCGCAGGACAGTCTGGTGTCAGCGCTGATCTCCGTGAGCCGGATCGGCTTGGGGACGTCGGGGGCAGGCCCGTCGGGGCCGGGATAACCAATTGCCTCCCATGTGGCCGGCCGATGGTCGGGATCCTCGGTCGATACCCATAGGAAACCCGTCAGTGTCTTCAGGGCCTTGGCCCCGCCCCGTATCAGTGACAGCGGGTGACTGCTCATCCGGTGGAAGGCCCTGGCTCGAGCGTCGTAATCCATCCTTGTGAAAGCGCTTGCCCGACCAAAGAGGGCCAGGCCTCCGACTCGGGAGTTGAGAAGCCCGAGGAAGAGCTTCAAGTCCTTCCTCGCCTGATCGTGTGGAAGCCTCTCGAAGACGATGGCCAACCCCTCTTCCAGCCCGAGAGCGGCGCCGGGGGATGTCCACGCCCGGCCCGGGCCATCGACCGCCGGGAGCAGGGTGTCCACGATGGCTCTGAACGAGGCCTTGTCATCGACTGTGAGGCTCACGTTACGCAAAGTACAC
>JBFFIL010000176.1:0-3991 GCA_041556535.1 Acidimicrobiia bacterium
ATCGCCATGGACGAAGGGCTCCGGTTCGCTATCCGCGAAGGCGGCCGGACCGTCGGCGCCGGACGAGTAACAAAGATCACCAAGTAAGGCCCCGGCAACTCACCGGATCACTGAAACGAGAGCAACATGGCTTCCGACAAAAGACCGCCGCTGACGCTTGCCTGCACTGTGTGCAAGCGGCGGAACTACGTCACAACCAAGAACAAATCGAACACCCAGGACCGACTCGAGTTGAAGAAGTACTGCCGGTGGTGCCGGGAGCACACCCTTCACCGCGAGACGCGCTAACCCGCGTCCCTTTCTCCGCGGCAGAGGGACCGTATTTGGTCCCTGGAGCCTTAGGTTTGCGAGTTCGGGGGTAGCTTTTGACCGGAATGGATGTTGATGGTCTGGTCGGACGGACTTATGGCCCTCGTCCGCTGAGAGCCACCCCGGACTCGGTGTCCGCGTTCGTAGACGCTACCGGGGATGACCAGGATCGCTGGAAGGGCGCGGCGCCTCCCGGGTTTGCTGCGGCCGCACTCTTTGTCGTTGCCCCGGACCTGCTCGATGCGCTGTTCGGGCATTCGGTGATCCACGGAGAGCAGACCTTCGGCTGGTCCCGACCCATGGTGATGGGTGCGGAGCTGTCGGTGACGGGGACCGTCACCCGGGCGCGTGAGCGGGGCGGCGTCCATTTCGTCACTTTCGAGCTCGAGGTGTCCGATGATGCGGGGCCGGTCGTGAGAGGCTCGTCGCTGTTCCTCGTTTCCGGCGCTGCCGCGCCGGCAGCGGCGGAGGAGCGGGCCGAGCCTGCCCATGACGATCGCGGAGCTCCCGGCCAGGGCCAGGTTTCGGCATCGAGGGGCGATCTGGTTCGGTATGCCGCTGCGAGCGGGGACTGGAACCCGGTTCACTGGGACCACGTCGCGGCCGTCGAGGCCGGGCTTCCCGGTGTTGTGGTCCATGGCCTGCTTCAGGCCTCCTGGGCTTTTCAAGCGGCGACGCGGAGTGCTGAGGGGGACCTCCACCTGGACGGCGCCCGGGTCAGATTCAGATCCCCATTGCTGCCTGCCTCGCCGGCTCGTGTGATCGCCGAGAGATCCGGTCGAGTGCTGAATGTGACCATCCGCGACGCCGCAGCCGAGTATCTGTCCGCCAGGATCGAGTTCGCCGATGAGTAACCCGAGCGAGCACGCAGAGGTCGAAGACCGCAGGGAGCTCGAGCTGATCGCACGAGCGCAGGGCGGGGACAGGGCTGCCTTTGCCGCCCTCGTCCGGGCCCACCAGAACGAGGTGTACACATTGGCCAGAAGACTCGTGGGAGATCCGCATCTGGCTTCGGACGTGGCCCAGGAAGCCATGATCCGGGCGTGGAAGGCGCTGCCCAGTTTCAGGGGCGATGCCCGGCTGTCGACCTGGCTGCATCGGATCACCGTCAACACAGCCTGGACCCACAAGAAGAGAGCGAAGCGACACTCGGCGTCGTCGATCGACGATTTCACCGATCTCGCCGCCGTTCCGGGCGCCGACCATCCAGAGGTGGCAGGGGAGCTTCTGGAGCTTCGTGGACGGCTGCGCCATGCCCTCGATCGGCTGCCGGTCGCTTTGCGCCAGATCGTCGTTCTCAAGAACGTCTACGGATGGACCCATGCGGAGATTTCTGAGGCAATGGGGATATCGGTGACGGCGTCGAAGGTGAGGCTCCACAGGGCCAGAGCCCGACTGGCCAAGGACCTGGAGGAGTCGTCGTGAGCCTGATGTGCGAGGTTGCAGCGCCCTTCGTGGCCAACAGCGCGGTGGACGGCACCGAGGTGATGAGACCACTGAGGTCTCACACCGAGTCCTGCCTCCGCTGTCAGGCAAGGCTCGCGGCGATGTCGAAGACCGCCCGTGAAATGACGTCACTGACCGATAGTCAGGCCCGTGCGCCCGCCGACCTCGAGTGGCGGATCATGTCGTCTCTCGAGGGTGACCTGGCAGTGCCCCGCTCGTGGAGGGCGCCTGTTGCGGTTGCAGCCGCACTCGTTTCTTTCGCGGCCGCGTTCATCATCTGGAGACTTCGCCCGCGCACCAACTGATCAGCCCGCGGGGAGCCCTGCCTTCACGAGGCCGTCGATGTAGTGGTCGACGTGAGACTGGTTCTTGAACCGGAAACCAGTTCTGTAGTTGGCCGCGGTCGAGCCGGGGCGGTGGGTGAGGAATCTCGCCATGTAGCCGCCGGCTTCGTCGATGCGATCGAGTTGGGCGAGCGTCGCGGCCATGATCCCGACGAGCTGGAGGTAGTCGGGGAGCCCGAGAAGGGCTTGCTCGGCCCAGGTCAAGGCACCGGAATAGTTGCCGTTCATGTAATGCATGAAGGCGAGCCCTACTTTCCAGTGGTCAGCGTCCGGGTCACCCGGGCTCTGTTGCAGGGCCAGAGTGTTGTACTCGATGCCTCGATCGAGATCGCCGGCGAGCCACGAGGCGAGCCCGACGGACACGGGATACCAGGGCATCGCCAGCTCGGCCTCCCGCAGGCCACGGTCGTGCTGCCCCGCGAACGCGTAACAAAACGCAAGGGCAGAGTGGGCCCGCCAACTTGCCGGATCCGCCCGAACCGCACGCTCGCCAAGCTCGAGGGCCCGTTTGAAGTCACGGCCGGCGTCGTCGCTCCATCCGCGCCACCCCCGGATGTAGAGCGCGAATGAGAGGAACGCCATCGCCGCGGTGTTGTCGGGGTCCTTGTCTATGGCCTCCTGCAATAGCTTCAGCGCCGTTTCGTAGTCCTCCGGTGTGGTCCGGTAGTAATGCCATCTCCCCCTCTGAAAGAGGTCCCAGCTCTCCAAGCTTCCGCCACCCCTGGCCACGCTCTTGCCGAGTTCGGACTTGGAGAGCTCCGGGGCCAGCTTCAGCGTGAGGGTCCGTGCGATCTCGTCCTGCAGGTCGAGGACATCCTCCAACTCTCTGTCGAATCTCTCCGCCCACATGACGTGATCCCTCTCCGCGTCTATCAACTCGACCGAAACCCTCACCCGGTTTGCTGAAGCCCGCACGCTCCCCCGGATCACGTACGCGGCGTCCAACTCGCGTGCAATCTCCCGATCGGTCTTCAACTGGTCGCGGTAGGCGAAAGCGCTCCCACGTGGCACCACCCTGAACTCTCCGTAGTTGGTGAGAGCGGTCGTGACGTCTTCGGTGATCCCGTCCACCAGGTAGTCCTGTTCCGGGTCGTTTCCCAGACGGTCGAAAGGCAGAACGACCACGGCGCCGGGGCCCGACTGCAATGGCCCGGGGGGAGGAGTGGACTTCGTGATCAAGCGCCAGAACCTGGCTTCGTCAGGCCCGGACCGATCCACGGCAAAGTCGACCTCGAGGTCCGACACGGCGCTGTGAACGCCGTCGGACACACAGATCCCTCCGGGCTCGGCCAGACGCATGAGCCGGGTGGCCTCTGTGACCGTCTCACCAGCGAGCCGGCCGTCGACCTCGACTACATCACCGACGTCCACACCCAGAACGAGGTGAAGTCTGCGATCCGCGGGCATCATGGCGTTGCGCTGGGCCATCAGGGCTTGGGCCTCGGCGGAGCACTTGACCGCCTCGACGACTGACGGGAACTCGAAGACGATTCCCTCCTTCTCGGTTCCGATGATCCGCCCCCCGTGTGAGTACACCAAGGGGTCAACTGCGGTGCGATGGGCTTTCAGGGCCGAGTTCGTCCCTTCTTCGTCCTCCGCCACCAGATCTGCGAAGCCGTCGACTCCGGCTGACACGACGGCCCTCTCCGCTGTTGGGGCCATGCCCGCTGGCTCGACTCGATAGGCCTGGACAGGCTCGGGGATGTTCTTGAACGATTGCTCGCCGAGGTCGGTGAACCCTGTCTCGACTTTCGAGGCCACCTGGTCCCGTACGCCAGCCCGCCGAGGATAAAGGCCACGGGAAAGCCGGAAAAGAGCAGGCAGGCGAGCGTCGCGAACATCACGATCGGCAGGAAGTCCTGCACGAGATACAGCAGCTCCTCGCGCCCTTC
>JBFFIL010000177.1:0-3937 GCA_041556535.1 Acidimicrobiia bacterium
CCCTCGACAATCCCTATACGGCGATGGTCATGGCATCGTCGAGTCGGCCGCTCCTCGCCCGCCTGTTCGTGGACTGGCTGGTCTCTCCAGCGGGCGTTGCCGCGATCGAAAGGGCCAACACTGACCTATTCGGGGCGATCGTCTACACACCGGCCGAAGGGGGTTAGCTTCAGTGGTGACATGCAGCGCCAGACGAAAGTCATAGCCACACTCGGGCCTGCGGTGGCCAGCAGCGAGGGAGTGGCGTCACTTGTGGAAGCCGGCATGGACGTGGCGCGGCTCAACTTCTCTCACGGCCGTCACGACCTTCACAAGCGGCTCTTCACATGGGTGCGAGAGGCGAGCGCGGCGGCGGGGCGAAGCGTCGCAGTGATGCAGGACATCCAGGGTCCCAAGATACGGGTCGGCGAGATACCCGACGGCTCAATGGTCCTCGAGAAGGGGGCCGAAGTCGTCGTCGTGCCGGACTCCAAGTCCGGTTCCGGAAGTGTCATACCGGTCGGGTATGCCTCGCTCCTCGATGACGTCCAGCCCGGTCACCGGGTCGTCCTCGCCGATGGAATGGTCACGCTCGAGGTCGTGGAGCGAGGCGGCGACGGGCTCCGCGCACGCGTCCTCACGGGCGGGGCGGTGGCCGACTCGAAAGGAGTCGCGTTTCCCGACAGCCATCTCTCGGCGGAGAACCTCACCCCGAAGGACGTCGAAGATCTGGAGTTCGGCCGCGAGCTCGGCGTCGACTACGTGGCGGCATCGTTCGTGCGCGACTCGGCCGACGTCGTGGCGGTGGCCGATCTCGCGGGCGGGGCTCCCGTGATCGCCAAGATCGAGTTGGCACAGGCTCTGGAGAACCTCGACAAGATCCTCGAGGCGTCGTTCGGCGTCATGGTGGCGAGAGGCGACCTGGGGGTTCAACTGCCACTCGAACGCCTTCCCCTGATCCAGACCGACATCCTCGAGCGGGCAAACGCCGCCGGCCGGATCTCGGTTACGGCCACGGAGATGCTCGAGTCCATGACCCGAAGTCCGCGGCCGACCAGGGCCGAGGTGACCGATGTGGCCTATGCCGTGACGGCCGGGACTGACGCGGTCATGCTCTCGGGCGAGACGGCCATCGGGGATTACCCCGCCCAAGCCGTGGCTGCGATGGCGCGGATCTGCAGCACGATCGAGGAGGGCATATTGGGCGACGGCTCCGTGGTCCAGTTCGTCAAAGACGAGAATCACATCGCGTCTGCGGTCGCCCAGGCCGCCACCCAGATCGCTAGGAATGTGGGAGCGAAGATCATCGTCGCATTCACCGAGTCGGGGAGCACGGCGCGTCTGATCTCCAAATACCGGCCAATACAGAGAGTGGTCGCCTTCACCCCCAACCAGGCCACACGAAGGCGTCTCGCCCTCTACTGGGGGGTTCACCCTCATGACTTCGTGCGGAAGATCTACACCGACGACGAGATCGCAACCGCGGCCGCCATGCTGCTGGAAGAGGGAATCGCCGAGCTGGGAGAGACGATCGTGATGGTCGCCGGCGTCCCGCCCAATTTCCAGGCGTCGACGAATCTCGTAAAGGTGCATCGGATCGGAGAGCTCACGGGCTGGCTCGGCGGCTGATTACGATCGCTGGGGATGGGCCAGAGCGTCGAGGTCAAGGACACCGTCACGCTCGGGGAGGTGCTGATAATCGACACCGACCGGAGTTTCACCGGACAGGATGGAGTCTCACTTTCCACCGACTCGGAGACCGGTGGCGTGCCGGGCATGCTTGCCGGGAGGCTGTTCGCACTCGAGTTGGGGATCGACCACGTCCATGTGCTCCAGAACACGGTCACGATCAGGAGGCCGTCGGGGTGGGATGAGGACTCGGCGGGTCTGGTGGCCGACACAGCCATCTCGTTCCTCAGGTACTACGACTCCGAGGAGTAGGCCCTGTCAGGGGTCCGAGGTCGGCGCGCTGTTGGTCGTCGTAGTCGAGGTCGTCGTGGAAGGGCAGGTCTCCTCCGTATCCGGGATCATGCAGGGATGCACCTCGAACACGGCGAACTTCGGTGCGTAGCGCACCACCCACTCCTTCTCTTCGAGCACCACGACGCCGCCGAGGGTGATGGTTCGCCTGACGACCACGCTCCATCCTCCGAGCTCCTCCTGGAGTTGTTCGACCTGTGCGACTTCGAACTCCGGATTGGGTAGGTAGACGGGCTCGGGCGGGTCGGTCTCGGCGTACCGGTCCGACACTATGCCTTGGACGTGCCAGGCGTTGGGTCCGCCCTCGTCCACGATCTCGATGATGGTTCGGCCCCTGGCTTGTTCGCCCCGGACGATCCTCCCATCGTTGTCACCGAAGAATCGAACCGTGATCGACGTGGATGTGTACTGGGTGTCTATGAGGATGGCACTTTCCCTGTTGTTGCGGAATACGAGATCCGGCCTTCGCCAGTTGATGGTTGCTTCGATGCCCTCCGGGTAGCGGCTGAAGTAATACGAGTGGGCAAGGTGGTCTATGTCCTCGTAACCGCCCCAGAAGACGGCGTTGTAGAAGGTCGTGGCGAACTGGCTCACTCCGCCCCCTATGGTGTCCACGAGCTGGCCAGCCACGATCGTGCCGGCCTCGACGTAGCCGTCTTCAGCGGTTCTCTCACCCACGAACCGGTTGAGGCTCAGTTCGTCACCGGGGAGCACGAGGTGAAAGTCGAGAGTGTCGGCGAAGGTTTGGATGTTGGTGACCCGCGGCTGGCAACAGGGATGATGGGTCGTGAACGACGAGACGAGGTGGTTGACGTTGAGGCTCGCGAGGTATTCGGTCGTGATCTCGGGGTCGGCGTCTTCGACCAGTCGGAGCTGACCGATTCTCGAGGTAGTGAGACCCGCTTGGAGGAGTCGCTGGGCCGTTTCGAGCTCGTCGATGCGCGTTCCCCTCAACCCGGGCCGGATGAACACCTCGTCCCCCTCGATCACGAATTCGGCATTGACGGGCTCGGCCTCGAACTGCCCTCGGAGGGGCAGCAGAAAGGTGTTGATGACCGCCGGATCGAAGAAGTGGACGATTTGCGGTGATCCCTCGGAGATGGTTCGGGAACGGAAGGCGTCTGTGAGCTGGGCCACCGAGAATGTGATCTCACTTCCGTTGAAGACGAGCCGTATAGGCGCTTCTAGAAGTTTGTTGGCTTCGAGGAGGGCCTCGTCGACCTGGGCAGCGGTCAGCTTGGGGACGATGTTGGCCGTTGGAAGGGCGACTGTGGAGGGTTGGGGCGCCCGGACTTGAGAGTCGACGATCGCTTTGGCCGGTCCGCGGTCGATACCGAGCCCCGGTTCAGGGTAGATCGGCCTTGGGACTCCATTCTCGAGCGTTATCGCTCCGAGACTGGGCGGCATAGCGATCACTTGCCGTTCCCAGCCTGCGAAGACCTCGCCGATGGCATCTGGGTCCGTGCTCCCGGCGAGATCGATGGTGTGCTCCGTGAACAGATTCTGCAGCCAGAAGAGGAATTGGTAGACGGCGTTGCCCTCTCGGCCAATCCTCATGGCGGCGTCGGCCACGGCCTCCTCGTCTGCGTCGAAGCCGGCTGCCGCCGGATCGAGGACGACGGGGACCCCCTCGATGGTGAAGGTCACCCGACGAAGCATGTGCTCCTCCTCGACACCCACGAGAGCGCTGAGGGCCTGGTCGCGGGTCATGCCACCGATCTGGGTACCCGACACCTCGACCCGCCCGATGATCTCGCCTTGCGACGGCGGGAAAGAAGCGACAAACATTTCCTGGACCCACTCTTCAAACAGGTCGGCCAGCTGATTGCGGATCTCCTGCTCGATCAGGTACGCGCCCTCTACCCGGCCCAGCAGTGCCTTCCTGTCGATCGCCGCAAGAAAACCTTTGAATGAGTTGTTATTGAGGCCGTCGATGACAGCTTCAAAATTCTCCCGTGCACGCTCATCGCCGGATTGC
>JBFFIL010000178.1:0-3936 GCA_041556535.1 Acidimicrobiia bacterium
ATGGGTGGCTCTGACATCCTCTGCCTCGAAGACCAGCTCTGTCAACGAGCTATCCGGCTCCATGTCTCCTTGTGCCTGATTCAGGGCAAGCTGGACTCCCCCGCCATCGAGGAACGCGAAAGCCGGGCCTTGGCCGAGAACTGCCAACCCCACGGTCTCCGACCAGAAGGCCACTGAAGCTTCGAGGTCTGACGCGCGGAGAATGACTCTTGTGATTTCCATGGCCCCGAATCTAGGCGGGCGACTGGGGACCTTGTCCTCTAGGCCGGCATCGGTGCAAGGAGCATCATCACATCAGGATCCTGGAGGTGCACATGCGGGGAAAGCCTGGTGACAGCTTGGTGATCAAGGGACACCGTGTGGGTGAAGCCGATCGCCACGCTGAGATACTCGAGGTTCGGGCGACCGACGGTGAGGCGCGCTACCTGGTGAGGTGGTCGGACGGACGCGAGGGGTGGGTCTACCCCGGAAGCGACGCTGTTATCGAGCAACGGAGGAAGCTGAAGTCCGCCCAGTCATGGTCGGCGGGAAGACGCCGCTAGCGGTAACGCCAGACGATGCGGCCGCGAGTCGGATCGTAAGTCGATACTTCGACGTCGACCGTGTCACCGGGGAGAACGCGAATCCCTCGCCCCCGGCGCATCCGGCCCGAAGGTTTGGCGAGAAGCTGGAAGCCGCTCTCCAACTCGACTTCGAAGGTCGAGTCGGGAAGCATCTTCACGACGGTTCCCCTCATGCGAACGTATTCCTCGGTGTCTTTAGGCATTCAGAGCCACAGGTTAGGGCACCGGCCAGTACTGGGAGAAGGTCAGCCGATGGCCAAGGCCGAAGCGTCTGCGGACTCGGACATCAGGCGCTCCAGTTCTCGGAGGATTCGCTCGGCCTCCTGGACCCACGTCTGGTAGTCGGCGAGGTCGCCACGGCGCAGGGCCGCGTTGGCATTGTCGAAGGCGGCGCCCGCATCGGCGATCAGCTCCTCGACCGTGGAGTCCCCGTCTGGAGGCTCGGGATCGGAGGGGTCTGTAGGCTCGTCAGCCTCGCCAAACACGAGCTCGAGCGCACCAGCCAGGGTCACGTCCCACTCGACCCGGTCACTGAACACCACGGCGACCCTCCTGAACTCGGGGAAGGCACCCCCCTCTTCCTCCAGATAGACGGGCTGCAGATAGATCACCGAATCCTCGATGGGCACCACGAGAAGGTCGCCCTTGATGACGTTTGAGCCAGCCCCGCGCCAAAGGCTGAGCTGCGGTGATATCTCGGCGTCTTGCTCGATTCGCTGGCCAGCTTGTTCGGCTCCGAACACCAGCTTTCCCTCCGGCATCCGGTAGTCGATGAGCCTTCCGTACCGCCCCGGAGTCGAGTCGGCCACCAGGAACCCGACCATGTTGTCCTTTTCCCGTGGGTTGAAGGGCTGTAAGAGCAGATAGGACAGATCATCCTCCCCGGGAAGCTCGGTGAGCAGGTAATAGGGCAGGATCTGGTTGATCGGGCCGGCTGATGACCCCAGTGGAATCAGGTCGCCGTTGAGCCGAGCCGAGCCGAAGCGAACATTGTCGGCAGGGTCCGCAGGGAACGACCACTCGTCGTTGCCCGAGAAGAGTTGGTTCTCCTCGGTGACGTGGTACTTCAGGTAGATCTGACTCTGGAGGCGGAACAGGTCCTGCGGATAACGGAGGTGATCCTGAAGGCCGGCAGGCATGGAGTCCGCGCTCTTGAAGAGCCCGGGATAGGTCGCAGCCCAAGCCTGCGCCACCGGGTCGGAGTTGTCGACGAGATAGAAAGTGACGTCGCCGTCGTGAGCGTCGACGACGGCCTTCACCGAATTGCGAAGATAGTTGGTGCCTCGCTCGATCCCCGAGGTTATGGAGAGGCGCGCCCGCCCGTTGGCGTCCACCGGCTGCGAGTAGGGATACCACGAGGAGTGCGTGTAGAGGTCGACCACCCAGAGAATCCGGCCGTCGAGCACCACCGGATAGGGGTCGGCGTCCGGCCTGAGGAAGGGTGCGATATTCTCGACTATCTGGCGGACGTTCCTCTCGACGAGTACGCGGCTGTCACTCCTGACCTGTCCGGAGATCAGGAGGTTGAGATCCCTGTAGCGGAAGGCGAAGGCGACACGACGCCAGAAGCTGCTTATCTCCACCCCCGCCGCCCCGTCGTATTCGTTGTATTGGGTCCCCTCGGCCAAAGGTATGTCGATCTCTTGGGGCTGGGTTCCCGTCTTGACTATCACGGGGCGCCCCGGCTCATAGGTCTCTCCGAAATATGCCCTCGGCTCGTCGAGGTCCAGTGACGGAACCGAGGCGACCGGCGGAACGTCTTTGAGAAGGAAGTTGGGCTGGCCGTCCGCCTGAACCACATTCGCCTGGTTGACCACTGCGCCGTTCCCGTGGGTGAAGAACAGACGGGTGTTCTGCCAGTCCTCCTCTGGCAGGTTCAGCTCGTCGAGTTCTCTGACCGCGATCATCACCTGCTCCGGGATCCCCTCGTTGAGATACCGATCCGTGTCGACCGGGCTCATGGTGTAGTAGGGCTCGAGTTCCTGGAAGTGCTGGTAGGTGCGCGGAAGAACTGCCGTGCTCCAGATCCGCAAGTTGTCGATCGTCAGCTGGTTGTTGGCCACATCGTCGGCGGTGAGGGCATCCGAGGCGGAGAAGTTGCGCACTTCCACCCCGTCCAGCTGCCAGGCCGCGCGGGTCATCGCGAGGTTGTCCGTTATGAAGGGAGTCTCCTTGTTGAGTTGGTCTGGAGCCACCTGGAATCGCTGGATGATGGCCGGGTATATCGAGCCGGCCGCCACCGAGACAACGATCCACGCCGCCACCGAAACCGCTGCGAGCGTCCAGCCCCGTCGGAAGATGTTGGCTATGAACAGTGCGGCTGCGATCAGCGCGACCACCAGCAGGAGGCGAAGCGCGGGCAGCCTCGCAGTGATGTCGGTGAAGCCGGGGCCGAAGAACTTCTCCGCGTTGCCCGAATAGAGAAGTTCGTACATGTCGAGCCGGTATGAGGCGGCGCGGGCCAGAGCCACCACGGCGAACATGGCCGAGATGTGGACTTTGGCTCCGGAAGCCGCCGACAACCGCCTGCCATCGAAACGGATCCCACCGTTGAGATAGTGGCCCACCGCCACGACGATCGTTGCCAGCCCCAGGACGTTGAAGAGCCAGTCGACCGCCATCTCCCAAAGGGGTAGGGAGAACATGTAAAAGCCGAGGTCGACGTTGAAAACTGGATCGACCGTTCCGAAAGGCTGCCGGTTGATGAAGAGGAACACCTCGTCCCGCCAAGTGGCCACGGCCAGACCGAGAATCAGCGAAAGGGCGGCGGTCACCACGAAACGCACCTGACGGGCTCGGGGCTCGATCCACTCCCGGAAGCGCTCTATTAGCTCCTCCTCCTCGGTCAGATCGAACGGCGCCCACCTCGGTGAGAGCCGGTCGA
Source organism: Acidimicrobiia bacterium (assembly GCA_041556535.1). Lineage (GTDB taxonomy): Bacteria > Actinomycetota > Acidimicrobiia > Spongiisociales > ZC4RG35 > JAWWBL01. The sequence continues at coordinate 3,448 of JBFFIL010000178.1, forward strand.
CCAGGCGGAGGCTCACCCAGATGATCAGGAAGGTGATGGCGACTCCCGATACGCCGAGGAGGATCGACAGGCTCCAATTGCGCAGCCAGACGTTTCGGTAACCAATCGAGTCGAACCACAAGAAGTCGGTCCAGAGTGTCCCCGCCGCGGTGAGCAGCAGGTATACCCCGGCGACGATCGCCAGGATCAGGCGAAGGGGACGTCTGCCGTCAGGCCTGTAGCTGGTGGGGACCCTGGTGAACATCGATTCAGAGTCTAAGGACGGGGATGGGCAAACGTTCCCGGCCCGCTAACCAACCGGTGCCTCGGTCGGAATCGATTTCTCGATGCCTCTCTCGAATGCGTCGATGGCGGCCTCTCGGATCCGTCGCTCGGCCTCGTCGGTGCGCCAGACGCGGTAGATCTTCGAGGCCGCCGATTGCCTCTCGCGCTGACCATTCCCCGCGTCGTCGAGGGCGGAGGCCACGGCTGCTCCCAGGACGACGCCGA
>JBFFIL010000179.1:0-3863 GCA_041556535.1 Acidimicrobiia bacterium
CCACCAACCCGCGGGCACCGATCATCTCAGAGACGTAGAGACCCGCACCGAACTCGCGGCAGAGTCGCCGGAAGGGAGCATTGGTGACACCCGCCATCGGGGCAAGGACGACGGGGGGCTGGACGCTTATTGGACCTATCTGCACGGAGGTGGCTCCATATGAGACGCTCTGGGGACCGTATACGGTCCCTGGAACCTTAGGTTTGGGATCAGTAGGTGGTGTCCGTCACGTTGTGGAGGCGGACCTGGCTCTGGGCGGCGAGCTTGCCGTCATCACGGGTGATGTTCACCTGCCAGAGCTGCTGGCTCCGGCCACGATGAATGGGAGTGGCCGTGCCCGTCAAGGTCCCCTCCTTGGTGGGGCGAAGGAAGTCGGTCTTGTTGGTGACGCCGACCGCGCCCGCCATCCCCTCCCCGATTGCCCAGAGTGCCGCACCGGTCGAGGCCAGGGTCTCGGCGAGAGTGCAGTAGACACCGCCGTGGACAACTCCGTACGGCTGGCGGTGGTTCTCGGTGATGAGGATGTGGCCGACGGCGGAGTCGACCGACGCCTCGGTCAGTTCGATGCCGGAGTGAGACACGAAGGTGGCCCGATCCTCGAAAGGATTCTCCATCACGATCCACAGCCGGTCTCGAAAACCTGAATTGGCCCGAGATCGTCGTTGGCGTACTCCCAGACGGCCACGGCGAGGCCCTCGAATGCAGCGGTGTCGAGCACGATCTCCATCTTGCCGTCACCGTTCAGGTCCGCCACCGCACCTATCGAGTAACCGAGAGGAAACTGGGTGTTGGGATCCGTCACGATGGACACCCCGAGGATGGCAGTCTGGACGTCTCCCTGGACGACCTTCCTGAGGAAGGCGATCGAGTAGTCGCCGGCCACCGGCAAGTAGCCGTTCGTCAGAGACTCGGCAACCACGATGACCTCGTTTATCCCGTCGCCCTCCAGATCCACCCGGAACAGCTGTTTGATGACTGGCGATGCGACGTTCAGGCCCCTGTTGGCGAGGAGTGTCTGAGCATGAGTGGCGTAGGTGCCGTCGTCGGGGAACGCCTGCACCAAATAGGGCTGCAGATCCCAGGGAGCCGAGATCGCGACACCGTAGGGGCCAGGCCACTGACCCAGCATGTCTTCGTTCGCCAGCACCACTCCGAGGTTGTTCACGAACGGCTCACAGACAATCGTCTCCGGGCCGCCCGTGGTGGTTGCCTGCAATCCGATCACGGCCACCTGGTAGTCCTCCCCTCCCGTCACCGGGAGCGAGCCCTCGTCCTGGGCCGTCAGCCAAATGGCGCCATCCCACCATCCGAGAGCTCCGAACGCCGTGGTTATCAGTGGCTGACTCGCCCAATTGCCGGGAGCCAATGTGGTGGTCGTCGTAGGGGCAAGAGTGGTCGTCGTTGTCGTCGATGTGCTCGTCGTCGCAATCGGGACCGTGGTGGTCGTCGTTGCCAGCGTGGTGGTCGAAGCGATTGCCGTGGTAGTGGGGACGGCGGAAGTCGTAGTTGAATCGCCCGTGGTAGAGGGAGCGCAAGCCGCTATCAACACGGCGAGGGCACCTAATCGGCGAGTCATGGTGGTCAAGTTAACCGCTACTCACTCCATCATCTTGAAAGAGCCCAAACCGTGGCCCGTGCGCTCCAACAGACGGGAGAGCAGGTGAATAGGCAGGCCGATGACCGTATAGGGCGAACCGGAAATCGATTCGATGAACCTGCCCCCGACTCCCTGGAGGGCATAGGCGCCGGCCTTGTCCATGGGCTCACCCGTCGATACGTACTCGTCGATCTCGTCATCGGTCATCGGTAGGAAAGTGACCTCTGCAACATCGACGAGTGACTCGACCACTTCGGAGTCGTCCACCCACCCGCTGACGGCGACGGAGGTGAAGACTTCGTGACGAGTGCCGGAAAGGCTCCGGAGCATCGTCCTGGCCTCCTCGGGATGGCCAGGCTTGCCCATGATCTGACCTCTGTGGACGACCATGGTGTCGGCCCCTATGACCGTCCGGCCCGGGGCAGACGACCCCGTCGCCTTCGCCCTGGCGAGACGCTCGACGACATCACCAGGCCCCTCGCCGGGAAGCCGAGATTCGTCGATGTCCGGGGCCTCGACCTCGAACGCAAGACCCAGCCTCTCCAGCAGCTCCCTTCTGCGCGGTGAAGCCGAGGCGAGGATCAGCTTCATCTGACGAATCTTCCTTGCCGGATCACGTGGAGTGGGTGCCTGAGCACCCCGAGGTCGTCCATAGGGTTCTCCCCGTAGAGAACCGCGTCCGCATCTGTCCCCGGCTCGAATGTGACAGACCGCCCGGCAGACTCATGGCCCAGGCCGGCAACGATTCTGAGCACCGTGGCGGTGGCGACCCCGCACTCTGAGATTCGGATCGCTTCGGCCGCTACCTCCGCGCTCGGCACCGCCATGTCGGTGCCCGCGAGGACGACAACCCCGGCTTCCATCGCCAACGGCAGGATCCGGCAGACGTTGGCGACTCCATCGAGCAGGAGCTTCTGGCCGCTCGAGCCCGGCTTGAGCGAGGCTGCGGTCGCCTCGACCTGTCGCAGCGTCGGGACCCAGATCCCCCCGCGGCGGGCAAGTGCGTCGAGATCCTCTTCTTGGAGAAAGAGACCGTGCTCTACGGAGTCGACACCGGCCGCAACTGCGATTGAAGGAACATCGCGGGCCATGGTGTGGACGGCAACGCGTGCACCCAGCCGTCTGGCGGTCACCACCGCGGTCTCCAACTCCGCGATGGTGAAGTTCGCCTGGGGACCGACTCCCGGGCGCGGCCAGTCGCCGATCAGCTTCACCCAGGCGGCCCTGCCGCCAACTGCGCGCTCCACCTCTGCCCCGATTTCGTCCGGGTCGATCTCGTTGGCGAAACCGGCGTAGTAGCCGCCCTCATTGGCGATCATCCGCCCTGCAGCCTCGATGTGCGGCCGTCGTGAGGAAGCGACATGCTCTATCAGGTCGAGGGCCGTCTCGTCCGACCAGCCCTTGTCGTAGAGCAGGGTCACTCCGGCGGCCAACGCCTCCGAGGCCCTCCTCGCGGCTTCCTGCAGATCCGTCGGCGAGGAAATGTGAGGCATCGCGTCCCCTGCCAGATGGGAGTGCCCGTCGACGAGTCCGGGCAAGGCCCACATGTCTTCACCGAGCGACACATCGGCGTCGGAGCCATCGTTTGCCCATCTGCCCTCGACGATGGTGCGGACCACCGTCCCGCCGAACGGGGAGCGCAACGTCAGCCTCGTTCTCATCAACATGACGCTAACGCCGACCCGACTCTCATAATGACGCCGATGACAAAAGCGCTCGCGGCCGCGCTGATACTCCTAGCAGCCTGTGCGCAGGGCTCGGAGCCGTCGACTTCGACATCCAATCCCGTCACGACGCTCCCCCGCCCGACCACAACGACCACGGTCCGGACTCAGCCGTTCGAGGTCCAGGACTGCTCTTCGCCCACGGTGACCTTTTCGGCCCTGTGCGAGGTCTATCAGAAGCTCCAGCAGTGGCATGTCGGGCGCCCACTCGATCCCGCCGCGCTGGCCGAGGTCGCCGTGAGGGGGCTGGACGCGTTCGCGAGCGACCGGACAGAACCCAGGCCTCGCACTCTCATCTGCGCGGTCCCGCACGACGCCTTCGGCGACCTGTGTGCCGCCATCGCCCAGCTCGTCAACGATGACGAGGCTCCCGTCGGCGCTGCGGTCGACGCGGCGGTAACTGCCATGGCCGGTCTCGGGTTGGATCCCTACACCTACTACGTTCCGCCGGACCAGGCGGGGGGCATACGCCGGAACGGGCTGGTGGGCGGGATCGGCGTGCTCCTCGACGCCACTGATGCGGTCGGTTCGCGATGCGCCCG
>JBFFIL010000180.1:0-3853 GCA_041556535.1 Acidimicrobiia bacterium
ACCCCGCTCCATAACCGGCACTATGCCCGGCTCATCCGGAGGGAAACATGAGTCCCGCTATGTGCCTGATCAACTGGGGCGTGGTAATTGCGTTTTCATCAGCGGCATCATGTTCAGGTGAGCGTCATGGCTGATCAGAGGGCCAACATCATGATCGCCGCCACAAGCATTTTGCGCATACCGCGCGAAGACGCCAGACGTAGAGAACCCGGGCCATTCGGCCCGGGTTCGGCATTCGTAGCGGGGGCAGGATTTGAACCTGCGACCTTCGGGTTATGAGCCCGACGAGCTACCAGACTGCTCCACCCCGCGTCGGGTGTACCACTGAGTTTACGACGCACCGATGTGGGCGCAACCCGCGGACACCTGGCCGCATCGGCATCCGTGACACGGATCGACTCCGCTCCTTCGCCTCCAACCTCGAGGGCTCTGTGGCAAAGCGTGCCTCAACACACATAGCGACGCCGCACTTCATGGCTGCGCAGGCAACCCCGAGCCGGACGAGACTGAACAAACCAAACAGAGCCGGCCACTCGGGTACAGAGCCTCCATCCGAACGCTGAGGTGATCGCCATGTCGGTCGACAGGAAATGGCTGGTCAACCGGGTGGTATGGGCCCCACCCGCGGAATGCCGGTCGCTCCTGGAATCGCGTGCGGAATGCGTCGGCCGGCGGCCGCTCCAACGGAGCCAGGAGCCCAGGCAGCGTGTAACTTGGCGTGTCCATGGGCAAGGGCGGTACGACGGCGCTTCCAACCGGAACGGTCACGTTCCTCTTCACCGACATCGAAGGGAGCTCCGGTCAGTGGGACGCGTCCTCATCAGAGATGCAGAAGAGGCTGAGTCAGCACAACTCGGTGCTCGACGACTCGATCACATCTCACGCCGGCCACGTCGTCAAAACGATGGGCGACGGCTACATGGCCGTCTTCGAGCGGCCCAACTCGGCGATTCAGGCTGCCGTCACCGCTCAGAGAGGCCTGTCGCAGCTGGAGTGGCAGGGCAAGCCGCTCAAGGTTCGGATGGGGATCCACACCGGCAACGTCGACCTCGTCGACGGTGACTACTTCGGCCCCGACGTCAATCGCGCAGCGCGCATCGAAGCCGCCGGTCACGGCGGTCAGATCCTCATTTCCGCCGCCACCAGGGAACTGGCAGCCGCATCGCTCCAAACCGACATCGGGGTCGACGACCTGGGCCGGCACGAGCTCCGAGGGCTGAGCCGACCTGAACAGATCTACCAGGTGATCGCCAAGGGTCTAGAGACCGCATTCCCACCATTGCGCACCGCCGAGGCAGGGCTCGTTCGCAACGTTCCCCTCTATCACACCAGCTTCATTGGTCGCGATGTCGACCTCGACGAGATCACGGCGCTACTGACCGGGTCTACCAGGCTCATGACGCTGGTGGGCCAGGGAGGAGCAGGCAAGACACGCCTGGCGGCAGAGGCCACCGTGCTGTCCGCTCCGGCGTTTGCGAACGGTGCCGTCTTCTGCCAGTTGGCTTCGGTCGAGAACGAGGACCTCATTGGCCAAGCACTGATCGACTCCATCGGCTTTGCCGTCGACAGGCACAGCAGCGACCTCGACGCCTTCACCCAGTTGCTCGACTACCTGCGCACCAGATCGGTCTTGGTGGTGCTGGATAACTTCGAGCACCTTCTCGATGGCGTCGACCTCGTCAGCCGCCTCCTGGGCGCTGGGCCCGGCGTGACTGTGCTCGTGACATCACGCGAGCGCCTTCGACTTGCCGATGAGACTGTCTACGCGGTCGGCGGCCTCGACACAGCGAGTGACGGTGAACCGTATGCGCACTCGATCGATCTCTTTTCCGAGCGGGCCCGACAGGTCGACCCGGCGTTCAACCCGGACGCCGATCGCGACTCGATCACACGCATCGCGTCGGCTCTGGACGGGCTCCCCCTCGGCATCGAGCTCGCAGCAGCCTGGGCGGACGTACTCACCCCGTCGGAGATAGCTACCGAGATCGACTCGAACCTCGACTTCCTCGAGTCCCAAGAGCGAGACCGCGACGCCCGTCACACGAGCCTCAGGGCCGTGTTCGACTCTTCGTGGAATCGGCTGACCGAACCCCAGCAGAAGACCCTCAGCCGTCTTTCAGTCTTTCGAGGCGGGTTTGATCGCGATGCCGCCGAAGCGGTCGCCTTCGCCGACCTGCGCACCATGTCGACACTCGTCTCCAAGTCGCTGGTTCGTCGCCCCAAGCCGGGTCGGTTCGACCTCCACCCGCTAATCGGCGAGTTCGCCCGCCAGATCCTGGCCAATGATCCCGAACAGGAGGAAGTCGCCCATCGGCACGCCGCCTACTACGTGGGTCTGCTGCGAGCGCAACGGGACAACCTCGACAGCTCAGCCCAGGGAGAAGCGGTCGAGTTCCTTCAGGACGACGGGCCCAACATCCGGGGCGCGCTGTTGGCGACTGCCGATACGGGCAATCAGTCCGACATCCTCGACATCCTCGAACCCGCGTACCTGTTCTATCTGGCTCACTCGTGGCATGAGGGCCTCGACGTCTTCGCGGGGCTCATCGAGAAGACCCGTAGACGCACCGACGACGGATTCGACGCGGACATGGTGAGCGCATCGGTTGCGGGTGTCATCAGCTACCTCGTCGCCTGGGTAGGCGACCTCGATGAAGCCAAGCGCCTCGCAGAGACAGCGATAGATGCCTTGGACGAGGCAAACCCCGGGGTGCCCCTGAGTCTCGCCTGGGCTTCTCTCGGGGCGGTCCTCATCCTCACCGGCGAGCAGCCACCAGGCCAAGAGCTGATGAGGAAGGCAATGGATGCGATGGATCCGAGAACCCACGCATCTCTCTACACGCTGTTCGCAACGACCTATGGATGGTCGTTCTACGAGGAAGGTGATTTCGCCCGCGCTGACGAGATCTTCGCCGAGGGATTGCGGGTCGCCGACACGACCGGTGCCACGCTTGCAAGGGCATACGCCATCTCGAAACTCGGCCTCACCGCAGACGCCAGGGGCGAGCACGACCGGGCGATCGACTTCCACCATGAGGGCCGTGAGGCATTCGTGAAGATGGGGGACCCTGCCGGGGAGGCCTACACGCTGAGCCGACTCGCATTCACCTATTGGCGGATCGGTGACTACGAAAAGGCACGTGAGTATGCGCTCGAGGGTTTGTTCGGATTCGAGCAGGTGAACCACCGATGGGGCACGTTGGCAACGCTGTCGAGGCTCGGTATGGCCGAGGTCGGGCTAGGTGAGCTCGAAAGCGCCGAGATGCACTTCCGGAGCCTGATTGCCAAGTCGACAGAGTTCGGCATGCCCAGGATGGGCGAGCTCTACGGGATGATCGGCATGGCCCGAGTAGCTGCGGAGCGCGGAGATCCAGAGCTCGCCACCGAGGTCCTGTCCGCCATCGAAGCCGACCCGGAGACGCCCAAGTCATTCAGGCAGATGCTCGTCGACCCGAGCCTCGACCGCCTTCGAAGCTCGATGGATCCCACAGAGTTCGAGACCGCTGCGAAGCGAGGAAGAGAAGTCGACGCCAACGAGCTGGCGGCCAGGCTCGGCATCTGAGCGGGAGAGTGGCGGCTCGATTCTTCCACCCCAAGACGGGATGGACTTGCCCGCACCCCACCCCAGCGTCGGTTGTGGCTCCAATTGCACGAGCGGATCAGGTGGGCGCTACCCCGACACTCAGCCTTTGACGACCCAGCCCGTCAGGGACGCCACGTGCCCGTCCGGGTCCCGGAAGTGGGCCGCCAGAAGGTCGCGCTCCCCATCCTCGGTCACTGCCCGCAACTCGACCTCGAAGGGCGCGCCGCGAGCAGCTAACTCGGCATGGGTGGCTCTGACATCCTCTGCCTC
>JBFFIL010000181.1:0-3816 GCA_041556535.1 Acidimicrobiia bacterium
GCGGCCCCGGGACCAGCGCTCTCTATGGCTGGCCGAGCTTTGTCATGTACAGGTTCGTGTCGAGGTGGGCTTTCTCGAGCACCATCGAAGTCCCCCTCAACGGGGCCTTCGAATTAGATCTAGAGGCGATGCTCTCCTCTGTGGACGACTCGACGTCGGTCATCTACGTCTGCAACCCGAACAACCCCACCGGGACGATACGCGCCGCCGGCGACGTCGAGGAGTTCGTGAGGTCGGTCCCTGACTCGATCCTGGTGGTGGTCGATGAGGCCTACCACGACTTCGTGACCGATCCGGAGTATGCGACAGCAGTGCCGCTTGCGCTCGAGTTGCCCAATGTGCTGGTGCTAAGGACCTTCTCCAAGGCGTATGCGCTCGCTGCTCATCGGATCGGCTACGCGATAGGGCAGAAGGAGACCCTCCAGGAGATCAGGAAGGCGCAACCCCCGCTGACGGTCAACCAGGTGGCGCAGGCGGCCGCCCTGGCCTCCATCGGCCATCCGGGCGAGCTGGACCGCCGGGTGGCCGCAAACGCCGCGGGCCGCCATCATCTCCTTGGCGTCATGGCCGAGCGGGGGCTCGAGTACGCAGACAGCCAGGCGAACTTCGTCTACTTCAAGATGCCAGGCGACGACTCCGGGGCGACTTCGCGAGCCTTCACCAAGAGAGGCGTGATTATCCGGCCGATGTCGCGTGGCTGGATGAGGGTGACCGTGGGCTCCCCGAGCGAGGCCGAGCGGTTCGTCGAGGTCCTGGACGAGGTGCTCGACACCGTGTCGGGATGATTTGGCATTATCCCGGCTTCTGACGACCATCCTCGGCTCTCGATCAGCCAGGAGAATCAGTGAAGCTCGTCGTCAACCTCCTATCCGCCCTATCACGCCGCGTGCCGTGGGTCGTCATCGCCGTAACCGTGGCCCTGACCCTCGTGTTCGGCCAATTCGCCGCGCAGGTCGAGGTTGCCAGCGGGAACGAGGGCTTCGCCCCTGAGGGCCCGGAGATAAGCGCAAGCGAGACCATCGCTGACAAGTTCGGGGACGACACCGCCGAGTCGACGCTCCAAGTCATTCTCAGGGCCGACGACGGCGACGTGATCACCGCAGAAGGACTGCAAGCGGTCACCGAAATCGTCTCCACGGTCCGATCGTCCGACATCGGCGACAACCTCAACGACCGGGCGGACCGGCCCGGGATGTTCCACTTCCTCTCTGGTGTGGAGCAGATCATGGCCATTCAGCAGATCCCGATCGAGGCCATGACCGACGAGTTGGTCAAGCAGTTCTTCGCACTCTCCATCGACCCCAATTCCGACCCGACCAACCCTCAGGCAGCGCAACAGGCCCAGTTCCTCGGCTCGATGGTCGGAAGCGACTTCGACCCCGCCGCGAACACGGCCTCATCAGGCATGGTGCTCGCGTTCGTAGGTGGTTTCCCGGGAGACGCTGAGGCCGCGTTCAACGCCCAGGTCGACGAGGAAGTAGCCATGGCGGCCGACCTCGATGACATCGACACCCCGCTCGAGATACTTCCTTTCTCGTTCCCGCTCCTGCTGAGTGGCTCCGATGACTTCACCCAGGAGGTGGGGCGCCTGTTCGGCCTGGCCGCCATCGTGATTCTTGTCATCCTCTTGACCGTGTTCTGGATCGCGCCCAAGGCGACCGGGAGTTTCGACTTCTCCGTCGGCCGCACCCTGACCGACACGTTCGTGACGCTCATCACCATCGGCATGGCGGTCGGATGGATGCAGGGGATCGGCTATCTCCTCGAGCAGGCCGGGGTGATAAACGCGTTCTCTGCGCCGACACAGATAGTCCCGATCCTTCTGATCGGGCTCGGCGTCGACTACTCCATCCACCTGACTTCCCGCTATCGCGAGGAGATCGGCGAGGGAGCGACTGTCGAAGGGGCCATGACCGGGGCCATCACATCTGTCGGTATCGCCCTCGCCCTGGCCACCATCACGACCGTCATCGGTTTCCTCACCAACGTGTTCAACCCGGTGCCGGCGTTGTCGGACTTCGGCATCCTGGCTGCGGTGGGCATAGTCGTCGCCTTCCTCCTGATGCTCACGTTCGTGCCGGCCGTCAGGATCGTCATAGACCGGGTGGCTTCCGGCAACGGCGGCCTCTCACAGAAGGCGATGTCGAGCTCTTCGGATCGCCCGCTTCCAAGACTCATGGAGAAGCTCTCGGTGCTGGCCGAGAGAGCGCCCATCCCCACACTGATCGTCGCCCTTGCGCTGGGAGGCGCGGGTTATCTCGGGTTCGACCAGCTCGAGACCGAATTCTCCTTCACGGACTTCCTGCCAGAGGACTCGCCCTACATCCAGACGCTCGACCTTCTCGAGTCCGAGTTTGGTGGAGGCTTTGGCGAGCAGACCCAGGTCCTAGTTGAGCCCACCGGGGCCCAGCCGATCGACGCCGGGATCCACAACGCCCTCGTGGCCGCCAACAGGTCCATCACGGAGGTGGTCGACGTCACGAGCGTCGACACCCCTCTCGGCAAGTTCGCGAACGCTTCTTCGCCTATCGGCCTGCTGGGGCAGCTGCTGCAGGGAGGCCCCGCCTCGTCTCCCCCGGAGCTCCTCGCCGCCGCTCAACAGGTTGGCCTCGAGCCGGACCTCACCATTGCCGAGGATGCCGATCCGGTGATTCTCTACAAGGCCCTGCTCGCGGTTGCCCCCGAGCAAGCGGCTCGCGTGGTCTCTCTGGACGGCGACCGGGTAGACGCCCTGCTGTGGGACATCGCCACCACCGCCGGGGAGGACGTGGAAGCTCTCAGAGCAGGTCTCGATGCCGCTTTCCAGCCGATCAACGACATGGGTGCCTACGCCATCGACACCTCGCAGAACATCATCGGCGATGTGGTCGTGACCGAGCTCACCGACTCGCAGAGCCAGTCGCTGTTCATCACGGTGGTCGCCGCGGGCCTCGTCCTGATCGTCAACTTCATCATCGAGTCCCGCCGATGGTTCCTCGGGGTGATAACCATTCTCCCGGTGGCTCTCGTCGTCCTCTGGACATACGGGCTCATGTTCGTCAGCGGGATCCCCTTCGGGCCGGTGACGGCGACTCTGGCGGCGTTGGCAATCGGCATCGGGGTTCCCTTCACGATTCACATCGCGCGGCGCTTTCAGGAGGACCGGAAGCTGCACGACGGGATGAGCGAGGCGATGAGGTCGACCATGCGTAACACCGGGGGGGCTCTCGCCGGCTCGGCCATGACGACGATGGCCGGTTTCGGGATCCTGATGACTGCGAGCCTGGTCCCGTTCCGGCAGATGGGACAGGTCACGGTCTATGCAATCGGGTTGTCCCTGGCGGCCTCTGTGCTCGTGCTGCCGTCGCTGCTTGCTCTCTGGGACCGGTACCACCGCCGCAACGGCGATGCACTCATCGGCTCCGTCTCCAGGTCGACCGGCCTCTGAGAGCGTGACCGTCGGGTGACGTGAGGTTCGTCGACCGCAGCGAGGCCGGGGAAGCCCTCGGCTCGGCGGTCGCCGAGCTGGGCCCGGCCGACCCTCTGGTCTTGGCTCTGCCCCGTGGCGGCGTCCCGGTGGCAGCCGAAGTGGCCCGCACCCTCGACTGTGACCTCGATGTTTTGGTGGTGCGCAAGCTCGGGGTGCCTCACCATCCCGAGCTTGCGATGGGGGCCCTGGGTGAGGGAGGGGTCATCGTGCGAAACGACGAGGTGATCTCCATGGCGTCCATTGGGCCTGCTGACTTCGACCGGGTAGTGGAACGGGAGGAGGGCGAGCTGCAACGACGGGTCACCGAGTACCGCCAAGGGAAGTCACCAGCCGACCCCAGGGGAAGA
>JBFFIL010000182.1:0-3766 GCA_041556535.1 Acidimicrobiia bacterium
ACACCGTTGTTCGTGCTTCGGCGGAGCCGGCTAGGCCGGCCAATAGCTCCGCCAGAGTGGCATCCGGCACTCTGGCGGCCCGCAGCAGGTCTCCCGCCTCGGCGGCGGCGGCGTCGCGATCATCGACGACGACGAAGGCCTCTCCCAGCAGGTCAGCAGGCAGTTCCGCCATCTCGGGAGTGAATGCGCCCACAGCGTTGACATGGGTGCCTGGCCGAACAGCCGAAGCATTGAAAAGCGGCTCGGTCGCCGGCGTCGCGCACGAGACGACATCGGCCTTGCTCACGGCCGCTTCGACGCTCTCCACCGACTCGCCGCCGACTCGGGTGGCGACCGACCGCGCCCGCTCAGGCGTGCGAGACCACACCAGCACGCGCTCGATTGCGCGAACCGCCTGCACTGCTCGTATCTGATCCAGCGCCATCGAACCGGCACCCAGCATCGCAAGCGTGGTGCATTCCTCCTTCGCCAGGAGTCTGGTGGCGAGACCACAGACAGCTCCGGTTCTCAGGGCCGTCAACGTCGGCCCGTCAACGATCCCCATCGGCGACCCGTCGGGCCGGAACACGGCGACGATGCCTTCGGGGCTCCCGGGCACCACGGAGACGACCTTCACCGCCACCGTTTCGTCGAGACGGCCCGGCATGACGAGTGAGCGGCCCACCAGGGTTCGAAGTGGAGAGTCCGACGAGCCACTGAAGGCCTCCTCCATTGCTTCGATCGCCGCAGGCATGGGAAGCGCTTCCCTGGTCTCCTCGGCGCTCAGGTGAAGCATCACGCGAGGACGTGCCTGACCGCCAGGTCGATCGGCGACCGGTCGACCGAGAAGAAAGACATGGGAACGTCCGTGTCGAATGCTCCGGGCTGAGCCGTGATGGCTTGGGCAACCATCGAGCCGATTGAAGGCGCGAGCTTGAATCCGTGCCCACTGAACCCGTTGGCCACCCAAAACCCGTCGACACCGCTCGGGCCAACTATCGGGTGCACGTCTTCGCGGTTGATCGTGTAGAGCCCCGCTATGCCCGAGATGTTTCCGCGTGCCTCCAGGCCCGGAACGCGATGGTGGAACGCAGCGAGTTTCAGCTGGGCGAAGTCCGCGTCGGGCAGCCGCTTGAAGTCGTCGGGATCGTCGACTTCTTCTTCCTCGTCCTCCGCCAAGACAGAACCGATCAGCACCTGCTGGCCGGACGACTCTGGCCTGAAGTAGATACCCGCGCTCGAGTCGGCGCCGACAGGGAGATGGCCCAGGTCGGCAGGCCAGGGGCGGAAGACGGTCTGGACTCGAGTCGGGCTGAGAGTCCACCTCATCTCGGCGCCGGCCAGTGCGTTGATTTGGTTGCACCACGGTCCGGCCGCGTTGACGACCAGGCTGCTGGACACCGTCGTTCCGTCGGCGAGGGCGACACCCGCGACAGAATCCCCATCGAAGAGGACGTCGGTCACCAGGGACCGAAAACGCACCTCTCCCCCACGCGCCCTGATCGCGTCGATGAGGTCCTGGTTGGCTCCGACCGGGTCGGCATAACCGCCCATCGGCTCGTAGAGGAAGGCCTCGCCCTCGCGGCACTCGTGCGAGACCTCGCCGCTCATATCGAGCGGTTCGGCGCAAGCGGACAGTGCCGGAAAGATCTCCCGTAGGGCGTCGGGGCCAATGGCCTCGGCGGTCACCCCCTCGGCCTCGAGTTTGGACGCGTCCGATCTGACTTTGCCGACGGACTCACCCATCAACCACAGCACCCCGACCCTGTTGAGCCCGCTTCGAACCTCGCTCAGACCTGTGTAGTCGCGCCAGTTCCCGTAGGCCTCCTGGCCGTGGAAGGCGAGACGGACGACCTCGGGATACGTGTAGCGGCAACGACAGATGGAAGAGGAGGCTCCCGTGGACCCCTCGGCCGGTCCCAGCCCCTTGTCGAGAGCAAGGACATCGATCCCCCTCGAAGCCAGTTCGTGGGCGATGGAGGCCCCGATGATCCCAGCGCCTACGACCACCACATCGGCGGTCGAGCTCACCTCAGGGCAATGGTGTAGTCGCCGACTTCCTCGTCCCAGTTCAGGTCGATCAGGCCCCGGCGGGCCGCGGCCTTGCAGAACTGAAGAAAGCCGCCGTACCCGATCATCTTCTCGGAGAAGTCGGGTTGCTTCTTCCGGAGCTGGTTCTTGAGACCGGACAAGGCGATCGGCCCCTTCTTCGCCAGGTCTTGTACTACCGAGGTGAGAAGTCCGAACGCTTCTTTCTCGCTACCACCGGAAGAGGAGAATTGGACCACCGGGTCACCGCGCCCCGGGCCCTCTGACAGCTCTATGACCTCCCTCGACTCGAGGTCGCGGAGAAGCTCACCGAAAGCCCTGAACCCGTAGTCGGCCTCTGAGAAAGTGGAGTCCTTGCGCAGGAGCGCGCGCTTGAGGGACGAGGCAAGCACCTCGCCTTGGCCCGAGCGCAGAAGACCGCCGAGGGTGGTTGTGATCAGACCCTCCAACTCCGGAGCCGGCCCATTGCCGGCGTCGTCGGCCGGCACCGACGGCTCCCGTCTCGGGTCGACACCCTCCAGGTTGTCGTAGAACAGGAACTCGTCACATGCCGGCGGGAGGAGTTTCGACGTCGAACCCTTCACGCCCACACCGATCACCTTCTTGTTCAGCTCCCGCAGCTTGTGAACCAGCGGCGTGAAGTCCGAGTCCCCGGTGGCGATCACGAACGTGGTGACGTAGTCGCGCTCGAAGGCCAACTCGATAGCGTCTACGGCCATCTTGATGTCGGCAGCGTTCTTTCTGGTCGCACCCATTCTCTGGGGGATTTCGATCAGCTCGATATGGCTCCGGGTCAAATCCTGGCGCGCGTTGGAGAACATCGACCAGTCGGCATATGCCTTGCGAGACACCACGCGGCCTCGCTCGGCGAGGGCGTTGCCTATCGGCTCGAAGTCGAACTCCATTCCCCCCAGCGCCTCGCGGGCGCCTATCGCAAGGTTCTCGTAGTCGACGAACAGTGCGATGCGTTCATCTTCCATGAGTTGGAATGTAGTTGGCCCGAGCCTCTTTCACGATGCCTCGTCTCTCCAGAGCGTCTCACCCTTGACGAACCACGAGACGCCGAAGGCCCATAGCGCGAGCGTCTCCAGCCAGAACACCGGCTTGAGATTGGCGACGCTGGATGTCTCGAACCAGAGGCTGTATACGAGTATCCCCGCGATGCAGACGAGCATCATGACCCCGCACGCCACATAAACCCTGTTTCTCTTCAGCTTCTCGGCGGTCTCCTCACCTTTCGCCTTCGTCTTCGTAAAGAGCTTGAGACTGAAGTAGGACAATGTGAGAAAAAGCAAAGAGGCGGATACGAGATGGAGTCGGCCAACCGCGACATTCGGGCTGTCGGTTGGGAGAAGGGCAACGCCGAGAGCGAACACGGCGGCGAGGTTTCCCGTGATGTTGTCCGACAACTGGAGTCTTCCGGCGACCGGCTTCGGCTCGTAGCCGCGATATGCGTACAGGAACACGCCGATCGCAAAGAGGATCCCTACGAAGAAATCCCTCATCACCGAGTCGTAGTAGCTGCTGATCGACGACCTGATCTCCAGGTCAGGCCCGAGCCAACGGGCGCCGACGACCATGAGCACGGGGAGCAGCACCCCGAGGCCGCCAACGAGACGGCGGAGCATCAGATAGGACACGACGAGGCTGTTCGGCTGTTCTGCGCTCTGTCCCATGACTCTTCCGAGGCCCGAAACTACCCCTACCATTTCCGATGATGCCCTCGTAGCTCAGGGGA
>JBFFIL010000183.1:0-3741 GCA_041556535.1 Acidimicrobiia bacterium
CGCGAACATGGCGATCGCCGACCCGTTGTGTGCCTCTCTACTCACAACAGCGTCTCGCGACGCCTCTGGGTAAGCAGGGACACGGCGGGAAATCCGGTGCGGAATTGTAGAGGTGCACGTTCTGAGCCGCAAGCTCAGAACGGCCCGGTGGGACGTCGAGAGTCGATTCTTAGATGGGAAATTCGGGTGGGTCTTCGGCGGCGGGCTGGCGTTCTCGCGGTCGGGACTCCGACCGGTCCTGGCGCGTGCCGCGTGCGCCCATGAATACGAGGAAGCCCACGAAGAAGGCCGCGAAGTAGGCCTCGAACGAGATGGCAACGATGATCGCCGTCACCCCGACCACCACGGTGACGGCTCGGGCGATGATGTCGGCGTGTGCCGGCACGACCATCTCCAGCGCTGCTGTGAGCATCTGGCCCCCGTCCAGGGGCCTGATCGGGATCCAATTGAGCACTCCCCAGAAGAGCGCAGCGATGATGAAGCTCCACAGGCCAACCTTGCCGAGCCGGGAAAGGCCGTCGAACACGTCGGCGCGCCACAACAGGAACAGCGGGCCGCCCACAACTATCCCGGCCGTCGAGCCCGCGGCCGATATGAGGAATCTCCGTCCCGACGAAAGCGGTGGGTCCGTGGAGAACATCGTCACCCCGCCCATGGCAAAGAGCGTGATCGTCACCGGAGCAGCGCCGAATGCCCGTGCCGTCAGCGCATGGCCCAGCTCGTGAACGAGCACGCCCAAGAAGATCGCAACGGTGAACGCCACCAACTCGGAGCCCGAGTAGATCCCCCAGGCGAGAAACGCGATGAAGAGAAACGAGAAGTGGACACCTACCGGGATCCCGAACACAGAGAATCGAAGCACCCGGAGATGATATTGGGTTGCGGAGGTGTGGGGGACGAGAGCTGAGAGCTAAGGGCTAAGGGCTGGGGGCCAAGGGCTAAGGGCTGAGAGCCGAGAGCCGTTCCTCCCCCCTTAGGTGTGCTCTTTGGGGAGGTTGTCCTTGAGGATGCTGATGGGGTTGGCCCAGCGGAGCGCTCCGTGGGGTCTGTGGTGATTGTAGAAATGGATGAACCCGTCATAGGCCTGAGCGCGTTGGGTTTCTGAGGTCCAGGGCCGGATGTAGGCCCATTCCTCTAACAGGATGCGATGGAAGCGTTCGACCTTGCCGTTGGTTTGGGGCCGGTAGGGGCGGGTCTTTTTCACCTTGGTTCTGGTGGCGGCACAGGTCTGGTGCCAGAGCCGGGAGCGGTAACAGGACCCGTTGTCGGTGATTACCCGCTGTGGGGTGATCCCGATCAAGGTGAACCAGGCGGCCGCCCTGGACCAGAACCCGGCGGCGGTGATGGCCTTCTCATCGTCGTGGATTTCGGAGTACACGATGCGGGTCCGGTCGTCGACGGCGGTGTGGATGTAGCGATACCCGGCCCTGCGATCGTTAGCGGACTTTTCACCCGGGAACCCGGGTCCGTGGAGTCGCCAGCCGCCTCCGGGAGGGATCCCAGCGAGCTTTTTGATATCGACGTGGATCAGCTCACCAGGAGTGTCCCGTTGATACCGTTGCACTGGCCTCGTTGCGGTGGCCCGGTCACCCCGGTCGAGTCGACCCACCCCTGCCTGGTTCAAGATGTTCTGCACCGTTGAGGCAGCTAAACCCACCTGGTGCGCGATCCGGTCGGCGCCCCAGCGGCGCTGCCGCCGCAGCATGACCACACGGCGACGGAGCGGCCGTGGGGTCCGGTTCGGTGACCGCCGAGGCCTCGAGGATCGATCTCGAAGACCAGCAACACCTTCGGTCAAGAACCGGTCCCTCCATTTACGAACCGTCTTGGGATCCACCTGGAACCGCTCCGCCGTGGCCGTCACGGACCAGCCTGAATCCACGACACAGGCCACCATCCGTCGCCGGCCCTCCACCGTAAGCGGCGCATTCGGGTGCTGTGATCTAGCGTGCAACACGAGCCCTCCTTGGGAGACGTGAGTAGTTGTCAACCCACAGTCTCGCTCGGAGGGCTCACCCCATCCCGCCAGGGACAACGTCCCCGGTTATCACACTTAGGGGGAGGTGGATGCGGGCCGGAGGCGAGCAGACGGAGGGGGTCACTCGCGCAAGGGCCGCAAGATGAGACCCATCCGATGCCTCACCGAACAGGCCCCATCAGGTTCACCCGAGAGACCCCCTCCGACCCTTTGCTCCGCTCCGGGCCACCTCCCCCTGAGGGGGAGGAAACGCAAACAAGAGGAGATATGGGTGCAGCCGCTTCGTTCAGCCGCCGTGCGTGCCGGCAGCCGGCAGCCGGCCGGCCCGAAGGGCTGGCCTATCTAACGCTCAGGTCTTCGCCTGGGCGAAGCTCCAGCTCGTACAACGCATCGCGGTGGGTCTCGCGCATACCGACCGACTCGTAGAGGTGGGTGGCTCCGGTTGGGCTCGCGGCGTCGACATGTAACGCCGTCGCGGTCTTACCGCGGCGAGCGAATTCGCTGAAGCAGGCCACGAGCATCGACTTCGCTATTCCTTTGCCTCGCCACGGGCGGAGCACGCCGAGGCTGGCGACGTAACCAATGTTGGTGTCACCTTCGTGGTTGCCCACGCAGATGTTGCCGGCAACGACCTCGTCGCCGTCCATGACCATCCACACGAGCGACGGCTCGAAGGTCGGAATGCTCATGAACTGCATGAACCGGGCGAGTTCCTCTTCGTGAGGTCGCTCCACGTGCCCATAGTGATCGCGGAAGGCCTCGTCGATGACATCGAAGAGCCGCTCGTGATCCGACTCCGGATCGAAACCCACCAACCGGAGACCGTCGGCCAGGGGCACATCCGGAAACGAACCGTCGGCGAAGTCGATCCTCATCTCGAGGAAGTACCGCGTGACAGAGAATCCCCTGTCGGCGAACAGAGCCACCGAAGGTGCATGCCCGGGATCGAGGAAGGTCTTGGCCACGACCTGGGCATCTTCGGGTGCACTTGAGATCCGTTCGTTCGCGGCCGCCAGTTCCCAGTCGAGGAGGAAGCTGCCGATGCCCTCTCCGAGGCGGTCCGGCGACACGAGGCCCCGGGTGAAGGTTTCGACGAAGGGGTTACGTGACTGAACCCATCCCGCCCCGACGAGGGCACCCGAGCCGTCCCTGACTATGCGAATGTCCTCGGTCTGATCGACATCCGGCATCGAAAGCACCGCTTCGAGGACCTCCCGGCTGACGATCGCTCGATCCGACTGATCAATGTTGACCGACCGCACGAAATCGTGGAACTCGTCGAAGTCCTCGACGGGACCGCGCGAGACGGTTACATCAGAGGGAAGTCCGGTAGTGGCCACAGCGGAATCGTACCCTTCGGGATGTTTGGGCTCAGAACTCCGGACTCTGGATTCGGCGAACCCGAATGGGCGCGCTCACCCGAGTGCCCGGTGGAAGAACGCGGCGAGCTGGCCGCTGGTCACGAAGCCGTCGGGGCAGAATCGGTCGTTGGTCGGGGGGTTGCACCCGTAAGTGATCCCCGCCGTCGCCAACTTGTCGATGTCCGTCTCGAAGACCGACAGATCATCGTCGATGAACGGACCCAGGGTACCGATCTCCACGGCCGCAACCAGATCATCCCCCGCAGGGATTCCCGCGTAGGAGGGCACCGACTGATCGAAGGTGATCGTGTACTCGTCAACAAGAGCGCGCGATATCCGCTGGTAGGAAGGCGTGAATGGGCCAGTTGCCCCCTCCGACCTCGCTTCGCTCGGCCACCTCCC
>JBFFIL010000184.1:0-3732 GCA_041556535.1 Acidimicrobiia bacterium
AGCATGCGGTAGTACCCCTTTACACTGTGCTGATACTTCTCAGGAGTATCGTACCGCCAGGTCCAGCGAAGCCGGTTGAAGCCATCCCGCACAGGTTTGGGCAACTGGTTGAAATACTTATCCTCACCCAGTGCCGGTCCGGGCATCTCCTCACCCAACAGCATCTCCCGATCTGTTGCCGTGAATCCGACAACGATCAGGCTCACAGCCATCACCCCAATCCCAAGCCAGCCGAGGGTGACCGGCAGCGCTCCTTGTGTGACGATGAGGATGCTTACCGTCAGCATCCATGCCATGACAACCAGGAACGCGACCGTGGTCAGCATGGCAACCTTCTCGAAGCCGATCATCTCGAGGACTAGCAGGAGACTGCCCACGAACAGGACGGCGAGTGCTGCCAACCCGACCACCGTCATGACCCAGACAAAACCCCCGACTTCGATGTAAAGGTTGTGGACCTCCACGACCGTCCAGGCCATCAGCCCGTAGAAGACGAGAAAGAACCAATTGGACGCCTTGTCGGCAGTCTCGTTCTCGGTCACGAAGAAGAGGAGGAGGCTCCCCGCCGCGGCCAGTAGCGCAATCCCGGCGATGATGGTCTGTGGTCCCAAGCGGTCACCTCCTCTGGGAAGCTATCACCCGAATCCTCCTCTGGGGAGCACTGACCTCACTCATTTTCACCCGGTCAGACAGATGAATACCTGATGCGTGCGGGGATCTGTCCTACGGAATGCCGGCATCGGCACTGTCTTGGGGCTCAACCGCCTTGCTCGCGGAGGATGTCGCTTCGCTCGATCTGCTGTCGCAGGACTCCCGGCCCTTCAATGCGCATAGGCGGGCCCGGATGGCCATCGCTGAAGTAGAAGTGCTGATCCCCGCCGGAGATCGAGACGACGCAATGGGTTCCCGTAAACCGGCCGGCCGGGGTCTCGAACGCCTCGATGCGGAAAACCGTCGATCCGACCGGGAACGCGGAGTGACTCGATAGTTCTTCGAACGAAGCGGAGTGGGTGGCTCGAGATCCGTCGGACTTTGTGACGCGCGTGGTGACTGTGGTGTCGTCAGCGTCGAGGATCTCCCAAACCTCGCGCGCGCCTGCCTCCTCCCACACGATTCTGAGGCCGGGCTGATATGCGGCCCGGATGTCTTCGGCGGAACACACCGGGGGATACCGATCCGCTGTCACACTTCGGATCGTAAGCGAGTCGGCTCGCTGGCACGTGGACACCGAGAGCGGAGGAGCCTCTAGTCGTCCGCGACGAGCACACTGCCAGGTATCAGCTGGGCAGATGAAGGCCAGACCAACCAGTCCAGACTCCAATGCGCATCAAGCCTGCCCAGGAGGTAACTTCGTCGCATGGAACCGACTCTCGATCAGGTACGACAGGAGCTGGCCGACATCCACGATCAGTTGCTCGCCCTGCCGACGGATGATTTTCAAACTCGCACCGACCTCAAGGAAAGGCAAAACGAGCTGCGCCAGCTTTCAGCCAAGCTCGTAGAAGGTCAGGCCCTTCACGATGCCAGCGTCCTGAAGGCTGCGTACCAGCGTCTCCAGGAAACCCGGGACCGGCTGTTGGACCGGCACATGCAATTCGTGTCGACCGAGGCCGGCGATGCCGGGGTAACAGGCGACATCACGACTTCGATCAACCGGGCCATCGATGAAGGCATTGGCATCGACGAGATCGATGCCCGGCTCAAGGAGATAATCGAGCAACTCCGCAGCGCGGGCTGAGATGCGCCAGGACGACCTGGTCCATGAGGCGGAGCGTCTCGGGCAAGCTCTCGTTCCGATCGCGGAGGGGGGTTCGTATGGCAGGGTCAACCGCGAGTTGGTCGCGGCCATCGCGGGAGCAGGGCTCTTCGAGCGCCTCTTCGCGCCAGATGGGGTGACGGCCCGCGACCTCTGCCAAATCAGACAAGGCCTGGCCAGGGTCTGCACGGAGGCGGAAACGGCGTTCGCCGTGCAAGGGCTGGGAGGCATCCCGCTTCATCTCTCGGCGTCCGAGGCGGTGAGAGAGACCTGGATGCCGCTGATCCTCTCGGGACGGGCAGTGGCGGCCTTCGCCTTGACCGAGCCGGGGGCGGGTTCGGATGCGGCCAGCCTCTCGATGAGCGCGACCAAGGACGGAGACGGCTACAGGCTGAGTGGCGAGAAGGCGTACATATCAAACGCTCCGGAGGCAGATGTCGCGGTCGTCTTCGCGCGCACGACTCCGGATGCGGGGTCACACGGAGTCAGCGCCTTTGCCGTACCCATCGACACCGAAGGAGTGACCGGAGAGGCCATCGAGATGGTCTCCCCCCACCCGTTGGGCCGCTGGGTGTTCGACGGTGTGTACGTCCCGGCTGATCACCTCGTCGGCGACATCGACCGGGGGTTCCGCATAGCCATGGAGACTCTGGACCTATTCCGCCCGAGTGTCGGCGCCTTCACATTGGGTATGGCCGAGACAGCCTTGGCGATCGCCGTAGAGCATGCGGCCTCTCGGGAGGCCTTTGGTGCCCCGATCTACGAGTTTCAGGGTGTGTCGCATCAGCTCGCGGACGTGCGGGTGGCGATCGAAGCCTCCGGTCATCTCGTATACGCCGCTGCGGATGCCTACGACTCCGGCGACCACGAGTCGCTGACCGGGCTCTCCGCCATGGCGAAACTCCATTCGACCGAGGCTGCCCAGGTCGCCGTCGACACGGCGATCCAGGTGCTGGGCGCCCGCGGCCTCGAGGCGGACTCGACCCTCGCCCACCTGTACAAGGAAGTCCGGGGAACCCGTATCTACGAGGGCACGTCTGAGATCCAGCGCAACATCATCGCCAGAGAGATGCTCAACGGAAGGCTCTAGGCGACGGCCGTCCTTGCGCGCACCATGACGCATGCCTCGGCGAGCCAGTTGAAGCCGTGGCGATCCATCGCCTCCATCAGGTCATTCGAGAACGCCCCGGGCTGAACCCAGATGTTCTCGACACCGGCGGCTGCGCTGTCTTCGAGCACCCCCAAACCTCTCTTTGCGGGGACGACCAGGACGACGATCGTCGGCACCTCGGGCAGGTCCTCGACCGATGACCAGCATGGGTCTCCGTCCACCGTCTCGCGATACGGGTTGACAGCGAACACCGGGAAACCCTTGTACTTCAGGTCCCGGTAGATGATCCCCCCGTATTTGGTCGGGTGATCCGTGGCCCCCACGACTGCAAGGGAGGTACCGGGCTGTGAGAGCAGGGGTGTGAGGTCTTTCACAGCCCCAACGCTACCGCGTGACGAACGTTTCAGGGCCAACCGCTACCGTCCCACGCCGTGAACACCGTGATAGTGAACGGTGACGGGCTCACCCCCAACCAGGTTGCGGACATCGCCCACAAGCGTGCCAAGGCGGTGGCATCCGACGACCTCGCAGCGCGAATGGGCCCGGCACGGGAGCTCGTCGATCGCGCCGTGGAGGCGGGCTCGGTCATTTACGGGGTCACGACAGGCTTCGGCGCCCTGGCCACGACCAACATCGGCGAGCACGAATTGGAGGAGCTTCAGCTCAATCTGATCCGATCCCATGCGACAGGGATTGGCGATCCGCTCCCCGATGAGCTGGTGAGAGCGATCCTGTTACTGCGGGCCAGGACGTTGTCCCAGGGCCACTCGGGTGTCCGCCCGGTCGTCGTCGAAAGACTCCTCGACATGCTCGACCGCGACATTCTCCCCGTGGTGCCCTCGAAGGGATCGGTCGGAGCGTCGGG
>JBFFIL010000185.1:0-3729 GCA_041556535.1 Acidimicrobiia bacterium
AGTAGTGGACAAACACGCTCAGAGCCTCCCGGGGCGGGTTCGAGCAGTGAACGGGCCTGACGAGGCCATCCCGCTGATCTCTTCGATCTCAACCTCGACGATGTGGGGGAAAGACGCGAGAGGCTGCATTCCTCCCCTCGACAATGGGGAGCCGAGGGCCTTTTGGTACTTGACCAGGAGCTTCTCGACAGTGAGGCGCGCCGTGCCGGGATCCGATGTGATCGTGGCCGTGCCCTTGACGATCACGCTCTTCCACTCGCCGTTCTCCTCGTTGAAGGTCGAGGCCTCGATCGACACGGTCGGATTCGACTCGATGGCGCTGAAGCGTCTTCCCGGCTTGGTCCGGAACAAGATCCTGTTTCCGTCGATCACGAACGACATCGGGGTCACGTAGGGGACCCCATCGGAGACGACTCCGATGTGGGCCACGGGCTCCGACTCCAGGAACTCCCTGGCCTGCCGCTCGCTGATCGGCTCCATCTCTTACACGCCGGCCGAATCCGTTACCGCCCAGAGGATGTCCTTGATCGACACCATTCCGAGCACGGCGCCCTTGTCGTCAACTACCGGGAGGTGTCGATAGCCGGTTGCCAGCATCCAATCGGCTGCATCCTCGACCGACATCTCCGGCCCGAAGGTGTCCGGAAGGGATGTCATCCACTTGCTGACCGGCTCCCTGTCGGGGTCGGCGAAGGCAGCGACCGCGCTGAGGATGTCGCGCTCGGTGAGGATCCCCTCGAGGGCGTCGTCGACCTCGACGGCTACGGACCCCACTCCCGTTTCGTGCATCAACTCGGCCGTCTTTCGAAGCGAGTCTGATGGCTCAACTGATACGACGGAACCTCCTACGAGTTCGTTGATGGTCATTTGCAACCTCCTTTGGCCATTGTCCATGCCGATCCTCGCACACGGCACGGACCGAAGTCCCTTACTCGGGGGACTTCGGGTACTACAGCCCGCCCAATCGGTTCTCGAAAAACCCCAAGCGCGGGCTCCCTCACGGCGGCCCGGGGACGCCCTCCCGGGTCCGAGCACGCCTTCTGCCACGAGAATGTCGGCCGGGCCGACGGCTCGTGCAGAATTCGAGAACTGGCCGTGTCGTGGCTTCAGGGGTTTGTGGGGAGCGCCCGGGCGGTGCTCTCCACACAGGTCGTCGAGACCCTTATCCTCTGCCGATGCGCCGGACAGTCATCCTTGCTCTTCTCGTCCTCGCCGGGGCTTGCGCAACCGAGCCCGTTCAGGAGGTCCCCACCGAACAGCACCTTCAGGGCCAGTACTCGGATGGCTCCGGCAACTCGCTCCGTTACCTCGTATGGCTTCCGGACGGTTACGGGGACGATCGGGAGAAGAGACATCCGATGATCGTCTTCCTGCACGGCAGCGGGAGCCCGACTTATGACTCGGAGTACGTCATCAGCTATGGCCTCCCCGCAGTTCTTGCGTTGGGGGAGCAGCCCGCGGGTTTCGACTTCGTCGTCATATCACCCCAGGCCGCACCCGGCTCGACATGGATCGACGGGGGTCAGCTCGAAATCGTCGACCAGATCATCCAGGAGGCCCTCGACACCTATCTCGTCGATGAGAGCCGCGTGTACCTCACCGGTCTCTCGATGGGCGGCTACGCATCGTGGCATATGGCGACCAGGTACCCCGAGAGGTTTGCTGCCATGTCCTCGATGTCGGGCTCGGGGTTCCAGCTCCCTTTCGCCCCACCACCCGCGTACGGATGCCCGCTGAGGGATGTGCCGATCTGGGGCTTCCACGGAGAGCAGGACCAGATCTCCCAGTACCGCCCGGTCCTCTTCAGCGTGACCCAGTGGGAAAACTCGTGCGGAGCCTTGATCGAGTGGACCAACTACCCCGACGCCGGTCACTTCGAGACCTACGACCGTGCATATAGAGACCCGGCTCTCTACGAGTGGATGCTCTCGCACCAGAAGGGCGAGTAGAGCTGCGACTAGGGGCGGAAGGGCTCCCGCGGTAGCAGATCCGCTTCGCCCACCATGTCCCAGGTCACCGTCCCGGCACATTCATCCACAGCAGCGAGGGCGTTCGACTCCGGCACACCCAGGATCGTGACGATCGCCGTCGTGATCTGGCTGGTCCCGAAGACATCGACGTTGACGGGTCCGACCAGCGTGTCGGAGAGCCCTCCCAGGCGCAGGTAGATGTGGTCGAAAGGCAGAATCAGCCTCTCCACCTCGAAGATGATCGGTGGCGTGTAGAGAGGCTCATCCATGATGAGCGGGCAGTCGACCGTCAGTTGGTAGAAGTGCTCTCCCTCGCCCCAGAATCCTGGCTCGAACTCGTGCGCGAACGAAACCGACCACGAAGACGGTTCGATCACATCCGGCACGGCTGCCGGTGGGAGGTCGACTCCCGCAAGCGGAGGAGGTGGATCTGGGGCACATGCAGCCACGACCAGCAGGACGAGTGCAGCGAGTCTGCGCATCAAGCGATGGTAGATGTGGTCAGGGATTCCGTCGTCAGTCGACCTCGGTCGCCAGTTGGATGATGGTGAAGTGTGCTCCAAACGGGTCTGCAAGACCGGCGAACGTCCCGACATCGGACACCTCCATCGGTCCGTAGGTCTTGGAGCCTCCTGCCTCCAGTGCGGTCTCGACGCCTGCCTGCGCATCGTCCACGGCGAAGTAGATCCCCCAATGGTTGGGGAGGTCGGGGGCGGGCGGAGCCATCGCACCGGCGATGCCGCGTCCGTCGACCTCAAAGACCCAATAGGTGGTGCCTGCGGGCCGGGTAGCCCGCGTCGTGTACTCGAAGACCTTCTCGTAGAACGGGAGGGCAGAGTCGGGATCGTCCGTGGTCAGCTCGTTCCAATTGAGAGCCCCGTGCTCGTTGACGATGGCGGCGCCGAAGTGCTCTCCGGCCTCCCAAATCCCGAAAGCGGCACCGGTCGGGTCGGAAGCGAAGGCGAGGCGGCCGCCGGGGACGTCGGTGCAGTCCAGGATCGTCGATCCGCCGGCTTCAACGATCTTCGCGAGGCTGGCGCTGGCGTCATCGACCGCGATATAGGTAGACCAGACACTGGGCTGGCCTTCGGCTGCGAAACCCATCCCCGCGGCCACCAGCCCTTTCTTGAAGCACATCAGATAGGGGCCCATGTCGGACCCCGCGTCGTGATACTCCCATCCGAAGAGGGCGCTGTAGAACTCCTTGGCACCATCGAGGTCCGGCGTGGCCAGGTCGACCCAACTGGGGATTCCCTCGGCATAGCCATCACGTGTCGGCAAGACACTTCTCCTTACTCGGTGATCGGAACCTAGACGCTGTTGCGGCCTTTCTCGCCGGTCGGCGGGCCCGACTCACAGCTGACCCGCCTCCATGCCTTCCATGGCGGCGAGGTACGCGTCATCTCCATACCGACTGAGAAGGAAGGCGGAGCCCAGTTCCACGGGCCCGGCATCGGTCACATGGTCGGCCAAGAGCGCCGCAGCTCCGGCTGCGACCATGACGCCGAAGCCGGAGAGGCCCACCATCACGTGGAACCCCTCAGGGCCGCACGGACCGATGAGGGGCCGGTTCTCGCGAGTCTTCGTGTAGTAGCCACCGTCCACGGATGCCTCCGGCAGACCATCGCGGTACGCCCCGAGGCCCGGCACCATCTTCGCCAGCCCACGGATAACGACCTCGGCGTAGAGATCGTCGATCGGAATGGGCCACAAAGGGTCGATCACGTTTCGGTCGTATTCCCACAGCCCGACGACGTAA
>JBFFIL010000186.1:0-3722 GCA_041556535.1 Acidimicrobiia bacterium
GACCGCGGCGAGACCCAGCACGATGGCGAGGCCGATGCCGAGGACGTTGAGGACATCGGAGAGATTCTGGAGCTGTTCGATGGAGTCGGCCGCGCTGGTTACCCGGCGAACGACCTGAGTCTCTTGTTTGAGACGGAACTTCACCGACTCGTGTAAGGAGATGTCCACCAGCTCGATGCGAATCGAGGCGGGGAGGATGGTGGGGTCGATCTCGAGCAGTTCGTCTTCGCCGGCGAACATCTCCTGATAGTCGATCCATGCCTCGGACTTGCTCACGTAGAAGGCGCTCTTGGTCTCGTCCCACGTGCGCACCTCGTCGAGCAGCACTTCGTGCCCGTCGGCGGCGACACCCCCCTGCCCTTCGTCCCACAGGAACGCGATCACGTGGACGCCCTCCTGCCATGCGAGGGTGTTGACACGCAGAATCTCGTTGAGGACGAGCGCGCCGAACGCCAGTGTCAGAGAGATGAACACCGCCAGAATCGCCCCCGCGACAATCAGGATGTTGCGACGGAGGCTCACGAACGCCTCCTTCACGAGGAAGATCAGGCGGTTCAACTCTGGACCCTCTCGTAGCCACCGGACTCCTCGTCCCGCACCACGCGGCCCTGCTCGAGGTCGACGACACGCCGCTTCATGGCATCCACGATGGCGTGGTCGTGGGTCGCCATCACGATCGTGGTACCAGTCCGGTTGATCCGGTCGAACAGCTTCATGATCCCAACCGAGGTCTTGGGATCGAGGTTCCCGGTCGGCTCGTCACAAAGCATGATCGGGGGCCTGTTCACGAACGAGCGCGCCACCGAGACCCTTTGCTGCTCGCCGCCCGAGAGCTGCCTCGGATAACGCCCGCCCTTGTCGGCTAGCCCGACGAGGTCGAGAACCTGGGCGACTTGCGGGCCGATGACCGAGCTGGGACGTCCCAGAACCTCGAGTGCGAAAGCAACGTTCTCCGCCACCGTCTTGTTGGGGAGCAGCTTGTAGTCCTGAAACACCGTCCCCACGGAGCGTCGCAGATAGGGGATCTTCCAACGGGGCAAAGTGGTGACGTCCTTGCCCGCCACCCAGATCTTCCCGCGGGTGACCGGTTCGTCGCGCAGCATCAGTCGAATCAAGGTGGACTTGCCGGAACCGGAGGCTCCCACCAGGAAGACGAACTCGCCCTTCTGGATGTCGAGGGAAACGTCGTTGGCGGCGATGGTCCCGCCCTCGTAGACCTTGGTTACGTTCTCGAGACGAATCATTCGGGCACCTGGAGTTTCGCAGCAAAGCCTTCGATTGCAGCGGACCGCGGGAAAACGCTAAACGGGGCCAACCATCTAATCGGAATCCTGGCGCGCTTCATGACGGGCCCTTCTCCACCGCAGGTACGCCTCGACGAAGCCGGAGAGATCACCATCCAGCACGCCCTGGACGTTCCCCACCTCGTAGTCGGTGCGCAAGTCCTTCACCATCTGGTACGGCTGGAGTACATAGCTGCGCACCTGACGACCCCAGGCGGCCTCCCCTTGCTCGCCCCTGATCTCGTCGAGGTGCTCCAGACGTTTCGCCCTGGCCAACTCGGCGAGCTTCGCACCGAGCATCGCCATGGCACGGTTCTTGTTCTGCAGCTGCGATCGCTCGTTCTGACACTGAACGACGATCCCGGTTGGAAGATGGGTGATCCGTATCGCGGAGTCGGTTGTGTTGACGTGCTGGCCGCCGGCGCCCTGCGATCGATACGTGTCGACGCGAAGATCCTCCTCGTTGATCTCCACGTCGACCTCGTCACCGAGATCCGGGACGACGTCGACTCCGGCAAAACTGGTGTGTCGCCGTGAGCTCGCATCGAACGGGCTGATCCTGACCAGGCGATGGACACCTCGCTCGGACTCGAGGTTCCCGTAGGCCCTGTCGCCCTTGACGGTGAACGTCGCCGACTTGATGCCCGCTTCATCACCCTCGGTCACCTCCTCCACCGTGACGGAGAAGCCGCTGTCAGAGAAGAATCGCTGATACATCCGTGCCATCATCTCGGCCCAGTCCTGGGCATCGACTCCACCAGCGCCGGCGTGGACACTGAAAATGGCGTCGGCGTCGTCGTACTCGTCGAAGAAGAGCGATTCCAACTCGAGCTCGTCCAGACTCTTGGAGACCTCGACGAGGGTGCCGATCGCCTCGTCCTTGGATTCGGCGTCGTCGGCCTCTTCGGCCAGCTCCAACAGGATCTCGGAATCCTCGATCTGACGCGTGAGGCCGTCGATCTTCTCGAAGAGCCCTTCATACCGGGCCAGACGCTGGCTTACCCGGCGCGCCTCGTCCGGGTCATCCCAAAGATCGGGCGCCGACGCCTTCCCGCGAAGGTCGGCCAACTCGCTCTGCTTGCCCTCGAGATCGAGGAAGCGGCGGGCTTCACCCAGCCGCTCGCGCAGCTCGGCCAGCGTCGAGCTCGGGTCTGTGATCTCCACTTCGAGGCTCAGTCAAGCGGCGGCGCCGTGGCACCGCTTGTACTTCTTGCCGCTCCCGCACGGGCAAGGGTCGTTGCGGCCAACTTTGTCCGACTTTGCCGGCTTTCTCGGGCCCAGTGACCCGACGGGTGCCGCCTCGACCCGCTTCGGCTGGGTCTTCGGTTGAGAAACCTCCACATGGAACAGGTACTTGACGCTGTCACCCTTCACCGAGCCCACGAGGTCGGCGAACATGTCGTACGCCTCGCGTTGATACTCGGTGAGGGGGTCACGCTGACCCATGGCGCGAAGACCGATCCCGGCTCGCAGGTAGTCCATCTCGGACAAGTGCTCCCGCCACTTGTTGTCGATGACGGAGAGCATCACCGACTTCTCCACCCCGGTCAGCAGCTCAGCTCCGAGCTCCGACTGCCGCTCTTCGTAACGCGCCAGTGCCTCGTCGACGGCGAAGTCGATCACATCGTCTATGTCGTACGAGCCCTCGAACTTCGAGACATCGATCTTGGTCGGGTAGAACTGGTCCAACTCACGCTTCAGAGCGTCCCAGTCCCACTCCGCCTTCGGCAACCCGTCGGGGAACTCGAGCTCCACGATCGAGGTAACGGTGTCGGCGATCCAGTCGCCTATGAGGTCTTCACCGGCTGTGCCTTCGAGGATCGACTTGCGCCAGTTGTAGACACTTTCACGCTGGGTGTTCATCACCTCGTCGTACTTGAGGACGTTCTTTCGGATCTCGAAGTTCTGGGACTCCACCTGGCGCTGCGCCCGTTCGATGGATTTCGACACCATCTTGGCCTCGATGGGCACATCCTCGGGGAGCTTCAGCCGGTCCATGATCCCCGACACCCACTCACCCTGGAAACGACGCATCAGGTCGTCCTCCAAAGAGAGGTAGAACCTGCTCTCCCCCGGATCCCCCTGCCGCCCGGAGCGACCCCTGAGCTGGTTGTCGATCCGCCGAGACTCGTGACGCTCGGTGCCGACCACATACAGGCCGCCCGCCTCGATGACCTTCTCCTTCGCCGGTTTGATCTGGCGCATGAACTCGTCGGCGAGCTTCCGCTCCAGCTCGTCGTAGGAAGGGTCGTCGACGGACACGCCCCGCTTCTTCAGCTCCGTGCGGGCCATGCCCTCAGGGTTGCCACCCAGCATGATGTCGACTCCCCGGCCTGCCATGTTGGTCGCCACCGTGACGGCCGACGGCCGACCGGCCTGGGCGATGATGTCGGCCTCCCTGGCGTGGTGCTTGGCGTTGAGAACCTCGTGCTTGATGCC
>JBFFIL010000187.1:0-3707 GCA_041556535.1 Acidimicrobiia bacterium
ACCAGATTCAGTTCCAGGCCGCTGTCGGGTTGGCCATAACCGAGGGCGTTGAGCCGCTGCAGCATCGCCACCGACCGATTCGCCACCCCCTTGCCGCGCTGGCCATCGGCCTGCGACGGGCTGGTCGACGGGAACGAGGCGACCGCACGGATTGCCCACCTGCTCAGCGAGGTGATCGCCATCTATCCGATCACCCCCGCCTCGCCAATGGGTGAGCTGGCGGACGCATGGTCTCATCGGCGGAGGCCCAACCTCTGGGGAGTCGTCCCAGACGTCGTCGAGATGCAGAGCGAAGGCGGCGCCGCCGGAGCCATCCATGGAGCCCTGACCGCAGGCGCACTCTCCACGACCTTCACCGCCAGCCAGGGCCTTCTGTTGATGCTCCCGAACATGTACAAGATCGCCGGCGAGTTGGCCCCCACCGTGATCCATGTGGCTGCCCGCACGGTGGCGACGCATGCCCTCTCGATCTTTGGCGACCACTCCGACGTCATGGCCGCACGCCAAACAGGATTTGCGATCCTCGCCTCTGGGTCGGTGCAGGAGGCTCAGGACCTGGCCCTGATATCCCACCTCGCGACCCTCGAGTCCCGTGTCCCTTTCCTCCATTTCTTCGACGGATTCCGCACCTCTCACGAGGTAGCGAAGATCGAACTGGTTGGAGAGGGCACGATCCGTGATCTGGTCGACGAGGACCTCATCGCCGCCCACCGCCTCCGGTCACTCAACCCGAACGCTCCCTCGATCAGAGGCACGGCTCAGAATCCCGATGTGTTCTTCCAGGCCCGAGAGGCATCGAACGCCTATTACGACGCGGTTCCCCTCATCGTCTCCGCCGCCATGGACCGCTTCGCCGAGGCAACAGGCCGCTCCTACCGGCTGTTCGAGTATCACGGCGACCCAGAGGCCGAGAAGGTGATGGTCCTGATGGGGTCAGGAGCGGGGGCGGCGCGGGAGGCGATCGACCATCTGAACGAGGGAGGGGGAAAGGTCGGGATGATCGAGGTCAAGCTGTTTCGGCCCTTCGACGCCTCAGCGTTCGCTGCCACGCTTCCCCAATCGGCGCGGACCGTTATCGCCATGGACCGCACCAAAGAGCCCGGCGCCGTCGGCGACCCGCTCTACCTCGACGTGGTCGCCGCCCTTGCCGAGCAGGGCCGCGCAGCAGACACCCTCGCAGGCCGGTATGGGCTCTCGTCCAAGGAGTTCACCCCGGGAATGGTGATCGGAGTCTTCGACGAGGCCGGCAAGACAGAGCCGAGGCGCCACTTCACGGTTGGAATCGTCGACGACGTGACTCGCCGGTCCATCGATTGGGACGACAACAGCTGGGAGGAGCCTGAGACCGTGACGAGAGCGGTCTTCTACGGGCTTGGTGCCGATGGCACAGTGGGGGCGAACAAGAACTCGGTGAAGATCATCGGCGAGTCCACCGACCTCTACGCCCAGGGCTACTTCGTCTACGACTCGAAGAAGTCCGGCTCCCGCACCGTGTCACATCTCCGGATCTCTCCCGATCCCATCACTTCTACATATCTCATCGCAAGGGCCGACTTCGTTGCCCTACATCAATTCGAGTTCATCAACGAGTCCGATGTTCTCGAAGTCGCCGGGCCCGGTGCGACCGTGCTCATCAACAGCCCGCATGGTCCAGACGAGATCTGGGGCAGGTTCCCGGTCGAGGCGCAGAGACAGGTCCTCGACAAGGGTCTCGAAGTGTGGGCGGTCGACGCAGCGTCGATCGCGAGAGAGGCTGGCCTGGGGGGAAGGGTCAACACCGTCCTGCAGACGTGTTTCTTCCATTTGACCGACTTCCTCACACCCGAGGAGTCGATCGAGGCGATCAAGGCCTATATCCGCAAGACCTACGGGAGACGGGGCGAAGTCGTGGTGCGACTCAACGAGACCGCCGTCGACAACGCCGTCGCCGGGATGTTCCGGGTAGAGCCCGGCTCGGCCGACAGCGAGCGAAGACTGCGTCCGGCGGTCCCGGACGTGGCCCCCGACTTCGTCAAGCGGGTGACGTCGATGATGCTTGCGGGCAAGGGAGACCTGCTCCCCGTCTCGGCGATGCCGGTGGACGGCACCTTCCCGACCGGGACTGCAATGTGGGAGAAGCGATCGATCGCCACCGAGATCCCCATCTGGGATCCGGACCTGTGCATCGATTGCGGCCGCTGTGCACTCGTCTGCCCTCATGCAGCCATCAGGTTCAAGGCGTTCCCGGCAGACATCGAGGTCCCTGACGGTTTCCTATGGAAGGAGCCGACTGGCTCGGACCTCGCGGGCATGCGGATATCGATCCAGGTCGCTCCGGACGATTGCACCGGCTGCACGATCTGTGTCGATATTTGCCCGGCCAAGTCGAAGGAGATGGTCAGGCACAAGGCAGTGAACATGGAGCCCAAGGCCGATCACCTAGAGCGCGAGCGGTCCAACTTCGAGTTCTTCCTCACGCTGCCAGAGACAGATCGCTCGTTGGTGAACTCCGGGTCGGTCAAGGGGTCTCAGCTTCTCGATCCGTTGTTCGAGTTCTCGGGTGCCTGCGCAGGCTGTGGAGAGACTCCCTATCTCAAATTGGTCACGCAGATGATGGGCGACAGGGTTGTGGTCGCCAATGCGACGGGCTGTTCGTCGATCTACGGCGGCAACCTGCCCACCACACCATGGACCACCAACGCAGACGGCCGCGGCCCTGCATGGTCCAACTCGCTGTTCGAGGACAATGCTGAGTTCGGCCTGGGCATGAGACTTGCAGCCGAGGCCAAGCGAGCCGACGCGGTCCTTCTGGTAACGGCGCTCGCACCCGACCTGGGACAGCTCGCGGTCGACTTGCTGGACATAACTCAAAGCCCCGACCGGACCGATGCCGACGCATTGGTCGGGCGCCAGCGTGATCTGGTCGCCGCGTTGAAGGACAGGCTCGAAGGAATGGACGGCCCGCTGCCGAGGAGGCTGGAAGGGGTCGCCGACTCGCTGATCGACACCAGCATCTGGATCGTTGGCGGAGACGGCTGGGCGTACGACATCGGATTTGGCGGCCTCGACCATGTTCTCGCCTCGGGGCGCAACATCAACATCCTCGTTCTCGACACCGAGGTGTACTCGAACACCGGAGGCCAGGCGTCAAAGGCGACGCCACGCGCTGCGATCGCGAAGTTCGCCGCCGGGGGAAAGACCACCGCGAAGAAGGACCTGGGCCAGATCGCGATGTCGTATGGGAATGTCTATGTCGGCCAGATCGCGATGGGAGCCAACCCGACTCAGACAGTGAAGACGATCGCCGAGGCAGAGGCACACCAGGGCGTCTCGCTCGTGATCGCCTACAGCCCGTGCATCGCACATGGCATAGACATGACCGAACAGCTCAGTCACCAGAAGCTGGCAACCGAGACCGGCTACTGGCCGTTGTACAGGTACGACCCGGCCAGGGAGGCAGCCGGCCTCCCCGGCTTGCGCCTCGACAGCCGCAAGCCGAGGATGCCTTTCAAGGAGTTCGCCGCCAGAGAGTCCCGGTTCGCCATGCTGGGGCGGGCCGACCCGGAAGGGGCCGCCGCCTTGATGGAGCAGGCACAGAGGGACATCGATGACCGATGGCATCTCTACGAGCAGATGGTCGAAATCCACCGAACAGCCGAGTACGCGGAGGTTGAAGAATGAGCACCGATACGACCACGACCTATCTGGGCTTCACCCTTCCCCACCCG
>JBFFIL010000188.1:0-3678 GCA_041556535.1 Acidimicrobiia bacterium
CAACGACACGGGTCTGGTCAGGTCGCGGCTCTTGCCTTTGGCTGCCCCGACGCCCCTCGACACGAGGAGACCGGCGCCTGCCAGCGCAACCACGAGGCCCGACGAGCCGAGGAGGGCGAGCATCAATTATCCGTGTAGTTCCCCTCCTGGGGAACCTCGTAGTTCTCGTTGTGGCGGATGAGAGCACTGTCGGCTTGGAACGTGTCCCCGCTCCATGAGCCCTCCAGGAGCACCGGCACCGTGTCCGAGAAGAGCGGCGGCGGAGTCCCTGTGAGGATCACGGGAACGACCGCCCCGCCATCGGTCACATCGAAGCGGATCTCGTCCCCATCGTCGACGATCGTTCCCTCAGACACCAGACCTGCCAACCGAAACCGCTCCCCGTCGGGGAAGTCGGATCTCAGGTCGTAGGCCTCGGTCGGATAGAGGTAATAGGTGAGATTGTTGTTCAGGCCGATCAGGGTCAAAGCGATGACCAGGCCAACCACCCCTCCGATGCCGAGGAGGACGAACCGGCGATGGGCCATGATCAGGTTCCAGTCTTCCGTCTTCTCCGCAGCAGGTAGGCCGTGTAACCCACGATCAGCCCGTAGGAGACGGCGAAGGTGATGATGACGATCGCCCCGTCAGACATCCTCGACCTCTTCCACCAGGGGCGCGCGAATGTCCTCGCCGGCGAGGGTCCGAGCCTCGGATGCGGAAGACTCGGCCAACGCCAGGTCCACTCGCACGTACATCAGTGCCGCGTACAGGAGGGTGAACGCGACCACGTTCACCAGCATGGCTGTGAGCATTTCTTCGGGGAGGGTCGAGCCGTCAGGGCGAATCGACTGGGTCTGGTGCAGGGTGCGCCAAAGGTTCACCGAGAAATAGACAAGTGGAACCTGGATCACGGCGATCGTGCCCAGGATGGCCGACCGGCGAGCTCGGGTGATCGGATCGGTGATCGAGCTGCGAAGGGCGACATAGGCGAGGTACACGAAGAACATCACCGCTGTGGATGCCAGACGGGGGTCACCCCAATCCCAGGCTCGTCCCCACACCGCGTTACCCCAGAGCATGCCAGTCACGAGTCCGACAGCCGTGAAGAGAACGCCGATCTCGACCGATGCGGCGGCAAGCCTGTCCCACTTCGGATGTTTCCCGATGAGCCACATCACCGAGCCGACGGCGGTGACTACGAATGCGAGGAACGCCAGCCACAGCGAGGGGACGTGAATGTTGATGATCCGGCTGAACTCGCCCTGGACCGTATCGGGGGGAGCGGTGAGGCCGAACCAGAGGCCGACGATCAATCCGGCGGCGGCAATGCCGAGAAAGGTCCGGGACCGATTCAACGCGTGACCTCCTCTAGGGGTCTGGCCAGGCCCACTCCTGCCACGGCGAGCGCGAGGTCTGTGGCGATCATGAGCAATATCCACGGGAGAATACCCGTGCCATTGGCTAGTGACTCCAGCATCTGGGAAGCGCCGATCACAAGAGGGAGAGATAGAGGCGCCACGATCAGTGAGGCGAGCGCGGATCTGTTCCGGAGGCCGGTCGTCACCTCTCCGGCAAGGGTGCCCAACTCGGTCAGCCCTATCGCAACCAACAGGGAAGCCAGAAGAGTCGCCGCAACCGACCCGTCAGGAAGCGAAGGCCCGTAGAGCAGGGCCATCGACACGAACAGGACCAGCAGAAAGGCGAGCATCAGAAGACCTCCTGACATCGCTCTGCCGACGAACCTGGCTGCCGGGTCCACTCCGAGCAGCGAATAGAGGTCCCTACGCATCTGGCTATCGGATGCCGAGTGTCTCAGCGCCACCTGCATCCCGAAGAGGACTGCGACGGCCCAGAAGATGGCCGGTCCGATCTCGGACACAGAGGAGGCTCGCGTCCCCATCGCCAGAGGGAACACGATCAACGCGACCACTCCGAAGGGCAGGATCACCCGGAGTGTCTCGCCGATAGTCCTCTCGATCCGCAGGTCGATCCGGGCTATCTCTCGGGCCTGGGACCAGAAGCTCAAGCGACGGCCTCGAGACGCCCGTCGACAAGGAGGAAAGACCTCTCGCATCGCCCTGCCAACTGAGTTGGGTCGTGAGAGACCATCACAACGCCGCCACCACTTCCCGTCACTCTGGCGACCAATGCGTCCACCAGGCCCTTAGCGGCCTCGTCGAGCCCCGATAGCGCCTCGTCCAGGAGGAGCAGACGAGGCTCTGCGAGCAGTGCCCTGGCCACCTCGACCCGTCGCTTGGTGCCAAAAGAGCTTTCGTTCGCATGGTTGGCAGCCGCGCCGCCGAGTCCCACGACCAGCAGGACGCGGTCGACCCGTTCGATGGCCTCTCCCCTCAGTCGGGCGGCGTGAACGAGGTTCTCTCTCAGGGTCAGCTCCCCGATCAGCGCGGGCACATGGCCGATCATCGAGACCGAGCTCCTCACGGCGAAGACCTCGTCTCCCGAGATGTCGGCGCCCAACAAACTCCCCTCACCCTCGTCGATCCTCGTTAGGGAGGCGATGGTGCGGAGGAGAGTGGTCTTCCCGGACCCGTTTGGCCCGGACACGCCGATGGAGTCACCACTCTCGAGGCTGAAGTCGACGCCACGCAAGACAGGTCTTCCGCCGAGCGATACTCCAACGCCCCTCAGGGCGACGATTCGGGTCACGATGCGAGTCTGTCGCCCATCCGGGCGAGTCTCAATTCGGCGGCGTCCTCAGTCGGCCGGCCAATGCTGGACCAAACTTGGCAGCGGCGAGACCGACGGCGATCCCCGCGACGTACCAACCCATGGGCCCCCCCGTCAGAGTGAGGCGCATTGGCTGTGTGACCAGTCTCACCATTCCCGCTGCCGCGAGGGCAATCCCCGACCTGGCGAATGGGCTCCACGGAAGCCTGGACACCCCATATGCGGCCAAGGCGAGAGCCAGCGCCGCATAGATCTCCACGGGATGGCGGGGGATAGTGCTCCCCTCCAGTGCCCATGCCCAGGGAAGATCGGACTCGGCCCCGAGGCACGCCGATCGCCACAGACAGCCGGCGTGCCATCCGGCCAATCCCAGCAAAGAGGCCGGCGCCAGTGCGTCGAGGAGGGTCAAATGCCCGCGAAGCGCCCATGCCAGCGCAGCTAGAGCCCCGATCACCGCAAACCCGGTGCTGACCCCACCCCGAACCAGAATGATCTGCACGGGATCGGTTACCGGGTTTATCCCCTGGGACATCATGGCGGCGAGGCGGCCCGTCAGAAGGCCGGCCGCCGATGCGCCGATGAGCAGGTCGACAGGCTTTTGCGGGAGCCCGTCCTGCCAGATACGCGTCCCCAACCACGCCAGTGTCACCCCGGTCAGGGCCGCCCACAGAAGTGTGAACTCCAAGAAGGTTCCCCCTCGCCTCTAGCCTTCGAGATTCAGCAGCTCATCGATCCTCACGGCCAGCTCTTGGTCCTCCATGATCCCGTTCTTGGTGAAGACCAGCTCGCCACCCGGTGCGAAGAAGAATGTCACGGGGGTCCCGATGCCGCCGTAGTGATTGACCACGCTCCTCGAGCGGTCGAAGAAGTGGTCGAAGTCGAGCCCAAACTCGCTCAGATGAGCACGAGCTCCGGCCTGAGTGTCCCGGACGTCGAGGCCGACGAACTCGATCTTGTCGCCGTACTTCTCGTGAGCGATGTCCAGAAGGGGCGCCTCGGCTCGACAGG
>JBFFIL010000189.1:0-3656 GCA_041556535.1 Acidimicrobiia bacterium
CCAGGACGAGAGCGAAGAGGGCGGACACCAGCAACAGGACCATCTCGGGGCCAGCCGAGTACGGGATGTCACAGGCTGAGATCCCTTCCGGGCATATCCCGTAACCGGTGCCACCCCGAAGTAGTTCGACGAGGACCAGCAGCGGCACGATCGCGATCCCGACCGCCGCGAGAGACAAGATGAGAACCGCGATCCTGATGAACAGCACTGCCACGACAACGCACAAGGTACCCGCGCAAGTTTCCCTGGCCGGTGACCTGACACCTGCGCTCGATGGCATAAACTCGCTCGGCCGTGCCGGCCTACCACACCGAAGAGTTCTCCGCCGACGAGGCCAGACTCCTCAGTCGGTTCTTCACCAACACCGACCGGCCAGTCTTCGGGCTGATCAATCTCCCCGAGGTCGTGAAGGGGGCCCTATTCGCCCGGTACTCACGGTCTCCAAAGTCCCTGAGGCGATTGTTCCTCGACGAGTTCGTCGAAGACCCTGAGACGGGTATCGATGCGGTGGCTCTCGCCCTGGAGGACGACCCCATGGTGGCGACCAAGAAAGCCGAGGATCTCTACAAGCGCGTTTTCATCGACTATGGGGACGACTCCGTCGCCCAACTCGGTGGTGCTCACCTGGCGTGCGAGCAAGCATCCAATCTCTTGACGAAGGTTCTCGAATGGGGCCGGCTCG
The DNA here is from genome assembly GCA_041556535.1 of Acidimicrobiia bacterium. Taxonomy (GTDB): domain Bacteria; phylum Actinomycetota; class Acidimicrobiia; order Spongiisociales; family ZC4RG35; genus JAWWBL01. Next base: position 683 of record JBFFIL010000189.1, read on the forward strand.
CCGCATACCTCGAGCAATCGACGCGCTACATCAAATACGACGCCAAGCTCGGAGGCCGGTATCGCTACATGGTTCCCGACGAGATCGCCCAATCCCCGCTGGCAGACCGCTACACGGCTCACATGGAGCGTGTGTTCGACTCATACGCTCGGATGGTGGAGTCGATGACCGGGATCTACGAGAGTCTCCACCCGCGTTCCGAGAGCGACAAGAAGTGGGTGTGGGACGCCACGATACGGGCCAAGGCCTGCGACACGGTGCGCGGGTTGCTTCCGATCTCGACCCTTTCGAATGTGGGCATATACGCCACGGGCCAGGCCTACGAGATGGCACTGGTAAGGATGCAGGCGAGTCCCCTCAGCGAGGTTCGGGACTATGGCCAGATGATGCTCGAGGAGTTGAGGGAGGTCATCCCGTCCTTCCTGACCAGGGTCGACATGCCCGATCGGGGGGTCGCATGGTCGAGATACCTCGAAGAGGTGCGGCTCGACCTCGAGTCGCAAGCCGCCGCCCTGGGCGACGCCGACGACATAGGGCCCGGAGTGACGCTCACCGACTGGGACCCGGACGCAGAGACCAAGATCGCGGCGGCAGCGCTCTACGCGGTGTCGGAGCTCCCCGACGAGCGTTTGCTGGCGATTGCCGAGTCGATGAGCCCGGGCAAGCGGGCCGAGATCGTGGCGGCCATGGTCGGCAACCGGCTCAATCGCCGCCACAAGCCGGGCCGGGCGATGGAGCGCAGCGCGTACAGGTTCGACGTCAAGTGTGACATCGGAGCCTTCCGCGACCTCCAAAGACACCGGCTCATGACACTCGAGTGGCAGAGGTACTCGACCAGGCTCGGATACGACACGCCCGACCAGATCGCCGACCATGGGATGGCGTCGGATTGGTCGAGCCTGATGGATGATGCAGGCGAGCTGTACGAGGACCTGCGTTACCTGGTCGGTCCCGAAGTCGCCCAATACGTCGTCCCGTTTGCCTACAACATCAGGTTCGTGATGGAGATGAGCCCCCGTCAGGCTTTCCATCTCATCGAGTTGAGGAGTCAGCCGGCCGGTCACGCGGCCTATAGGGCGGTGGCTCATCAAATGCATGCCGCGATCCGCGAAGTCGCGGGTCACACTCTGATCGCAGACGCCATGACATTCGTCGACTACACCGACGTGGACCTCGAGCGCTTGGCCGGCGAGCGGCGAGCCGAGCGGAAGAGGCAAGCAGCGGGGATCCCTTCCACCTGACCTACCGGCATGAGACCCGCGACGCCCTGGCTAACGTCGTCTCATGGCCGATTTCGACGTCGATGCGATGATCGACCGTTTCAAGGATCGTGCTGAGGCGGTCAGGGACCGCCCCCTCCCGCCTGTGGCCGGAGCAGATCGCCAGAAGTTCATCACCCAGGCCCAGACCGACTACACGGACTTCGCCTTGATCTCCGGCGCGGCGTGGGAGGTGGTGGAGGGCCACTTGGTCCTCCGGATCCCGCTGGGCAGCCCCGGCGACTGACCGGACAGACCGTGCTGAGCCAGCGGCTGGTGCTCGTCTCCGGCAAGGGAGGCGTCGGGAAGTCCGCCGTGGCGGCGGGGCTGGCTCTCCTGGCTCAGCGTCACGGGCTCCGAGTGTTGGCTGTCGAGATGGGCTCGCCCGGAGGGCTCTCCGCGCACTTCGGCACAGGTCCCCTTGCCTTCAAGCCGAGGGAGGTGCGCCCGGGCCTTCATGCTCTCCACATCGTTCGCTCCGAGGCATTGCTCGAGTACCTGTCCCTTCAGATGCGTCTTCCGGGTATCGGTCGGTTCGGTGCGGTGGCGAGAGCCTTCGACGCGCTTGCGACTGCTGCACCCGCGGTCAGGGAGATCATCACGATGGGGAAGGTCCTATGGGAGGTCCTGGAGGATCGCTGGGATCTCGTTGTAGCGGACGCCCCGCCCACCGGCCAGATTGGGTCCTATGTCAGAGCCCCCATCGGCATCGCCGACCTCGTGCCGAGCGGGCGTGTGAGACAGCAGGCCGAGTGGATGAAGACCATGCTCGCCGACCCCAAAGCCACATCCCTCGTGATGGTCACGTTGCCGGAGGAGCTGCCAACGAGCGAGACCAGAGAGACTCTCGACTGGCTGGATGCACAGCACCTTCTCCCGCCGGCCAGGATCATCGCCAACCGCGTCCTCCCCGAGTTGAAATACGACACATCGCCTTCAGGTGTGGTCGGAGACATGGCGTCGCATCACATGGCTCTTTGGACTTCCCAGCGGCGCTGGTTGGATCAGCTTCCGCCCCATCTGACCGTCCCTTACATGTTCGGCCTGTTCACGCCACCAGAGGTGGCTGCGCACATGGCCGATGCATTGGAGCACCTGGAATGACAAGAGCAGTCCTCGTCACGGGTGCGGGCGGTGTGGGGAAGACGACTGTCGCCGCAGCCCTTGGAGTGGCAAGCGCAAGAGCTGGTATGCGAACGCTGGTCCTGACCGTCGACCCTGCCCGGCGTCTTGCATCCGCTCTCGGCCTCGGGGAATTGGGTGACGAGCCTCAACCCCATGAGGACGAGGACCTGCTGTGGGCGGCCATGCTCGACGCCTCGGCATCCTGGCGCGCAGTTGCAGAGAGGCATGCCGAGCCAGAAGTCGCCGCGCGTCTGGTCGACAACGAGTTCTTCCTGGCCGCATCCGAGCACTTCCCAGCGTCACAGTCCTATGCAGCAGCCGACCAGGCAGCGACCTTCGTCCAGGCACGAGCATGGGATCTCGTCGTCGTAGACACCCCGCCTTCCGGAGGTGGGATCGACTTCTTCCTGGCGCCCGCCCAAATGGCCGACCTGGTGGGTGGGCGTCTGCTGCGCTGGCTGACTGGCGGCCCACTGCCCGGTCGGCGCTTCCTGTACGACCGGGCCGGCAGGCCGATGCTGAGGGTGGCGGACGCCATCCTCGGCTCCGACCTCCTGGAGCGAGTTGCCGAGTTCCTACTCGACCTTCGC
>JBFFIL010000190.1:0-3655 GCA_041556535.1 Acidimicrobiia bacterium
CCTCTGAAGACCCGAGGCGACGGAAGTGGGCGACTCGACCTGCAGGACGAGGTCCACGGCACCCATGTCTATTCCCAGCTCGAGCGAGGACGTTGCCACCACGGCCCTGAGCTCACCACGCTTGAGCGCTTCCTCGATCTCGATCCTTTGCTCCCTGGCAACAGATCCGTGGTGGGCGCGAGCAAGCTCCTCGCCCGCCAGGTTGTTGAGCTCGGAGCAGATCCGCTCCGCCAGCCTTCGCGAGTTGGCGAAGACGATGGTGCTGTTGTGGGCGCGGATCTCGTCGAGTAGCTCGGGGTATATGGCCGGCCAGACCGAGCGGGTCGTCCGCTTGTCGGGATCCAGTGGATCGGGAGAGCCCGGCTCACTCATGTCCTCGACCGGCACCACCACCTCGATCTCCATCTCGCGATCGTGGGGGACGTCCACGACGGTGACGGGCCTGGGCACCCATTCGTCGTCCTGGAGGGTTCCACCCCCGAGGAACCGAGCGATTGCCTCCAGGGGCCGCTGGGTCGCCGAGAGCCCGACTCGCTGCGGCGGTTGGTCGGTGATCTCCTCGAGCCGCTCGAGGGAGAGGGCTAGGTGCGCCCCCCGTTTCGCTCCGGCCACGGCGTGTATCTCGTCCACGATCACCCATCGGACAGTCCTGAGCACGGATCTGACTGCCGAGGTCAGCATCAGGTAGAGGGACTCGGGAGTCGTGATGAGGATGTCGGGAGGATTCCGCTCCATGCGACGACGGTCCTCCTGAGGGGTATCCCCCGTGCGGAGAAAGGTGGTCAGACGGGGGATCGGGTCGCTCCCCAGCCTCTCGGCTGCATGTCGAATGCCGGCCAGGGGGGCTCTCAGGTTCCGGTCGACGTCGTGGGCGAGTGCCTTCATCGGGGAGACGTAGAGGACGCGGCACCTTTCGAGACGCTCGGGCAGCGGTTCGGTCAGGAGGCGATCGAGGGTCCAGAGGAACGCCGCCAGGGTCTTGCCCGAGCCTGTCGGGGCGTGGATGAGGGTGTGCTCGCCCGTGGCGATCGATGGCCAGCCCTGAGCCTGAGCCGCGGTCGGCTCGGGAAAGGAGGCCTCGAACCAGGTCCGAGTCGGCGCGGTGAAACCCTGCATCGAATCCACCCTTGGAAGGTATCAGCAGCCGCCGACAAGAAGTCAGGCAGATGCGGCGAGGGGAAGCCGGCTCATGCCGGCGAGTGTCAGGAAAACCTCGACCACCGCGGGGTCGAACTGGGTTCCGGCATTCGCGCGGATCTCCTCCACTGCGAACTCGGCCGGCATCGCAGCCTGGTAGGAGCGATGCGATGTCATGGCGTCGAAGGCGTCCGAGACGAGAACGATTCGGCTGAGAAGCGGAATCTCGTGGCCTGCCAGCCCGAACGGGTAGCCGCGGCCGTCGAAGCGCTCGTGGTGGTAGAGGATCGCCTCGGAGACCTTCGCGTCCATCCTGTTGCGAGTCATGGCGAATCCCAGTTCAGGGTGGCGCCGCATCAGTTCGAACTCCTCCTCGGAGAGGGGCCCGGGCTTGGCCAGGATCCCCGGATCGAGATGAATCTTGCCCACGTCGTGGAGAATCCCGGCGAGAGCCAGTCGGTCGAGGTCGTCCTCGCCCAGGCCGAGTCCGACTCCGAGATCCACCGACAAGTCGGAAACGCGGTGGACATGGCCGTGGAGGTCCTCGATCACGTCCTCCATGGCCTCTATCAGGATGTCTCGGGCGATCTCCCGCATGTTCTCACCAAACGTGAAGTCTGGCCACACAATGCGGTCGGCCCATAGGTCGTGAGTCCCAATGTCGATCGACCGGCCTGCTCACTCGAGGCGCCGCGGAGGAGAGTGTCAGTCCCGGCTCTTCAGACGCTCCACATACTCCGAGACGGCGGCTTCGTGCTCGGGCGTCGAGTGGGCAACGGCCTGGAGCGCTGCCGAGAGCTCCAGAAAGCCGTCGAGGTCCATGCTTCGAGATTGCCGGAGCAGTCGCTTTGCCATGACCACAGCCGGCCGGGGCTTGGACGCGATCTCGTTGGCCAGATCGCCCACACGAGCCGCGAGCTGGTCCGAGGAGACGACTTCGAGCAGCACCCCGTGCCGCTCGGCCTCGGCTGCGCTGATCGACCTGGAGGTCAGGGCCAACTCGGTGGCACGTTGCCACCCCACCACCCGCGGCAAGAGCCACGCCCCGCCGTCGCCTGGAATGATCCCCATCTCGATGAAGGTGTGTGCGAACCGGGCGTTGCGCGTGCCGATGCGAAGGTCGCAGCCCAGCACGAGATCGAAGCCGGCGCCTATCGCGGGGCCGTCAACGGCTGCGATGGTCACCAGGTCGGTGGTCAGCAAGAACCGTGTGAGCTGTTGGATGCCCTCCCGGTAATTCTCGGTGAGACGGGCCGGGTTGCCGGCGAATAGCCCCTCTTTTGCGACCATGTCCTTGAGGTTGCCTCCAGCAGAGAATGCCGGTCCCTCTGCTTCGAACACGAGCACGCCCACCTCGGGATCCTCCTCGGCATCGTGGATGGCATCGAGTAGCTCCTCGAGCATGTCAGTGCCGGTGAGCGCATTTCGGATCTCCGGGCGGTCAAGGATGACATGGGCCACCCCGTCGGAGCTTCTCGTTCTCACCGACGTCATGACAGCCCGAGTTCCGTCGCGATCTTCACAAAGTGCGCCGCTCGGTCCGGATCGACCCGCTTGGCGGGGTCGCCGTCGAACTTAAGGGACGACCCGACGATGATCGAGTCGGCGACGTCGGCCAAAGCAGGGAGATTGTCGACTCCTGCACCCGATCCGATGACGAGCCGGGTGTCACCGGGTATGGCGGCCCGCACCACCCGTGCCTCGTGGAGGTCGGGCTCGCGACCCGTTGCCGACCCGGACACGATCACTGCATCGGCCGCCCCCCGCTCGACCGTGTCGGCCGCTGCCTGCCGGGCATCGATCCCGGGTGGAGGGCTCGCATGCTTGACCATCACGTCCGCCCAAACCTCGACATGGGGCACGAGTGAGTGTCGCTTGCGAATCACCTCAGCGGCCCTCCCGACCAAAGGGCCCTGGTCTGTCTGCATGAGTCCCGTCAGGACGTTCACCCGAATGAAGGATGCGCCCGTCGCCGCAGCGACCCCCAAAGCTCCGAGAGCATCGTTGCGGAGCACATTCACCCCAAAGGGAAGCCCGGTTCGCTCCTGGACCGCGATTGCAGCAGCAGTCAGGGCCAATCAACACCGACCTGGCGGATCAGACTGTAATAAGGAACCAGCCGCGTTCCTGACTCGTTCGGGACCAGCTTGGGCTCCCGGCCGGTACCTGCGAAGTACGACAGGCCGAGATCCCAGTCTCCTAGGACTTCTGTGTAACGGAGGGCAAAATCCAGCCCATCGTTCCCGGCGCCAGAATCGAAGGTCGCATGCCGCCACGCCACGGGCAACGGCCCGCGCAATCTTGCGTCGTTCGCAGGAAAGCGACGCTCGCGAAATCCGGGAAGCAGAAACAGGCCGAACTTTCCCCAATCTCCCAAGAGGTTAAGGTTGATCATCGGTTGGCCGAGTTTTTCCTCTCCGTCCACGTCTTCAACCGCGTCGTCCTGGTTGACGATATCGACCAGGTGACGGGATTCGGCGACCCCCCAGAATACCTTGTCGACGCCAACGACAAGGTC
>JBFFIL010000191.1:0-3640 GCA_041556535.1 Acidimicrobiia bacterium
AGTACGGGAAGAGCCAGTCTCATCCCCCTGGTGGCGATGAGTCGGCGGGGGAGTTCAGTCGCAGGCGAAGTCGCTCGCGCTCGAATGGTTGGCTTCGAGCTCCGCAACCTTGGCCTGGGCCTCGGCGACCATCCTCGCCGCCAGTCTCCTGTTCCTGGCCATCGGCCGTCCGAAGCCGGGTGGCGAGGAGGGTACGATCGCCCACATCCCCGCCTGGGTTCAGATCGTTCCGACCGTTATGGCAGTCGCTCTCATTCTCGAGTCATTCTGAGTCTCGCGCGAGCCCGTTATGCGCACCGCGACGGCTACGGGGAAGCTGCGAGCGTGTCCAGGAAGTGCTGATAGAAGAGTTTCGGCTGTTCGACTCCGGTCGCGACAACGATCGGGTCTCCATCGGCCTCGACGGTCCTCCCGTCTTGTGGGCCTCCAACCACAACCTCGACCGGTATCTCCTGGAATGTCGCGAAGATCTCACCTGCCGCCACCGAGACCGCCAGTTCGTCCCACAGGAAGTAGAAGCCGCTCGTTACTGCCGGGAAACTGGCAACAAGGCCACCCAGGTACACGATCGCTGGTGATTGGTCCCGGGCCGAGATCATGGCGGCGTAGTCGTTCGGCACCGGCACATCGTTGGTTGCATCCAGAGGGACCAGCGTGATCGGTATGCCCGATCCCAGCACTGCGGCGGCTGCACGAGTGTCGATGTAGAGATTCCATTCGGCACCGGAGTTGAACACGTTTCCGGGCACATCGACTGCGCCTCCCATGATCACGATCCGGTCGATGTCGCCCGCCATGGCCGGATGGTCGGCCAGCGCCTTCGCGATCACCGTCAGAGGACCTGCTGCGTAGAGGACAACGGGTTGGGGAGACTCGGATGCCACCCTCGCCAGAAGGTCCGAAGGCAGTTCGTCGGCGGCTCCTACTCCCGGTATGGGCAAGCCTTCGAGGAGAGCCTCATGACCCGAGAGGAACTCTGCGGGCCATTGGTTTGCGTGGGTCGGAACTTCGGGATCGCACGCCACCGGGATGTCCTCACGGTCGAACATCGCCAGAATCCCCAATGTCACCTTCACCCCCAGATCGCAGCCGGCCTCACCGGTCTCGGACATGGAAATCGCGAGCACTTCCACCCTGGGGTGTGAAAGAAGGAACATCAAGGCGCCGGCATCCGAAACAGTCGGGCTGTAATCCACAACGAGAGGAATCGGGGGAGTGCCCTCGGGTGGCGCGTCGAGAAAGTCATCTATCGCCACCGACGCAGCGCACGCAGCAACAAGAAGCGATAGCGCAACAGACATTGGACCCCGCCACCTCATCGAGACCATTCAAGCGGCTCGGGCCAGCCTCACGTGGTCACCACCGGTGTGGCTTGTTACCGAGCGGACGGTCGCCGGCCCTCGTCCCGGGCCCTCCCCACTGTTAGGGGGATCCAGTTGGTGTTTGCTGGCCCTTGCCGTAGAGGACAACGCTCACGACGGCGATCCAGATGACGCTGATGCCCACGAAGATGTAGGCAAGCGGCGAGAACGACCCGACGACGATGATCCAACTCAGCCAGACCGCCCACCGGGGCAGGAACCCTGTTCGATAGGCGACCACAGCCGTGGCCGCGATCATCAGACCTAGGGCAAAGGCGGCCATGCCGCCGAAGAGATTCCCCGAGAAGTCCTGAAGCGCTATCGCGTAGTCGCCCGGTATCACGCCATCGATCCGACCCCGCTCCGAGACTGTCAGAGTGGCTGACATGGCTGCCATCACCGCAGCGGCTGCCACAACTCCTCCGCCAAAGGCCACAGCGGACAACCTTCCCGAGCCACCCTCCGCGGATCTCAAGGCAGACCGCAGCGAGCCGACGAACCATAGGAGCGGGACTGCGGACAGGAGCACGAGGTAGGCACCGACACTCGTCCGGAGCGCATTGGCCTCGAAGAAAGCCTTTGCGTCAGCTGCCGAAGGCATGAATTCGTAGAAATTGATGGTCACGACACCGGCTGCCAGAAGTACGACGAATCCCAAGCCGGTGAGTGGGGCGAATCGAGCCCATCGTGAGTTGTTCATAACTTTTCTCCTAAGCACGTATACGACACAGACATGTCCCGGATCTCGTTGACCCCCGGCCATAGGTGACTGGAGGACAATCGGCACTCCAACAGGGCTGTCCAAGACGATTGGGCCGGGGTGAGGGGCCACCCACCAGAGGCTTTGGACCCTTCCCCACCTCGCTCATGAGGCCGGCTCGCTCGTGTGAAGGCTCGGGTTCAGACGCCTTTGTTGATTGCCGAACCAATAGTGTCCGATTGGTGGGACTCAGTCGCAGGCGAATTCACTCGCACTCGACTGGTTGGCTTCGAGCTCGGCAACCTTGGCCTGGGCCTTGGCGACCATCCTCGCCGCCAGTCTCCTGTCCTTGGCCTTCTCCCGGAAGGTGATGTCCGGGCCGTCGGATGACTCCTCGACTCGCTCCACCTTGTCCGTCGCCACCCACTTGCCACCTGAGCACACCGACGTCCGAATGCACTTGACCGTGAGCACCCGTGTGGGGATCGTCGCCGAGATCGGCACTGCCTCGACTCTGTTGTCCAGGTCGGCGAATAGGTCCTCGAGGTCCCCTTGGCCCAGGTCACCCAACTGGGCTCCGTCGAGACTGCCGTTGTTCGTTGCCCGTTTCCACTCCGTTGTCGGAACGTTGATGCGGATGTCACCGCCGAGCACCTGAAACTTCTCCCTGCTCACCACCTGGGTCCTGGTGGCGCCCTCGACGCAGTCGGCGGCAGGTTCGCTCGGTGGTGGTGTCGCAGTTCCCGGCGGGCCGGAAGGTGTCTCCGAATCTCCCTTAGACGGCGGGGCCGACCCCTCACACTCTCTGAGCGCTATGCGAGCGCGCTCGAGGGCGTCACGGGCCGCTTCCAGGGCCGCGTCAGCCTCATCGCGGTTCGCCTCGGCCTCCTCCATGGCTTGTCGCGCCCCTTCGAGGTTGTGCTCGGCAATCTCTGCTGCTTCCTCTTGTGCCCGCCAATGCTCCAAGTCGTCGGCGTACGCCCTGTCGCCATCGGGTCCCTCGGGATATCCGAGCTCACGATCGGGCTCCGGTAGACGATTCTCCGTCTGGCCCTTGTACTGGTTGTACTCGGTCCGGAAGTGCTCGTACTCGCCCTGCCAATAGTCACTGGCCCGCTTCGCCTTCTCATATGCCGCATCGGCTGCTGCGTAGGCGCGCCGCTCAGGCTCGCAGTCCTTCGACCGGGCCCGTGTGAACAGGAAGAATCCGCCGCCCAGCAGGCCAAGGCCGATCCCGATGAGAACCCCGGGTAGAGCGTTCCCGGCTCCTTCATCAGACCCTGTCCCTCCGCCGGTGGTGGCAACGGTGGTCGAGGTGGTCGTTGGCGCTGTCGTTGTGGTCGTGCTCGTCGTCGCAGTGGTGGTCGTCGTAGCCGTCATCACCATTTCGCCGGTGACCAGGTCGAAGACCACAGGGGCGAGCAGGAGGAACGGGTCACCGTGGGCGACGGACGTCGAGTCGACCGTGAATTCGTCGTCGCCGAAGACCGCGTCGGTGGTCGCTTCGTCGACCCACGAGCCCCATGCTGCGAAGACATCCGCAACGAATGGCTCGGTCGGGAACAGGCCGGTAGCCACC
>JBFFIL010000192.1:0-3635 GCA_041556535.1 Acidimicrobiia bacterium
CTCCGAGAGTCCGGAGCCGTTGCCTGAGAAAACGGAGGAACTTGTGACCGACCAGGCAGTTCTCGCCGAGCGAGCCGCGATCGACGCCGTCATCGAGGGCAAGACGATCGTCGACTACTTCAACCGCAACGCCGAAAGCCATGCGGACCAGCCCGCCATCCATTGGAAGAACGGGGAGTGGGACAGTCTCACCTGGGGACGGTACCGGGAGATGGTCCACGACGCTGCGGCCGGCCTCCAGACACTGGGGGTGGGGGAGGACGAGTTCGTCGCGATCATGGCCGGAAACCGGCCGGAGCATGTGATCGCAGATTTCGCCGTCGTGCACACCGGCGCCACTCCGATCACGATCTACTCGACGCTCGCCGCGGCGCAGATCCAGTACATCGCCAACAACTCTCGAGCGACGGTGGCGATTCTCGAAGACCTCGAGTTCATGAAGCGATGGGAGGAGATTCGCTCCGAGTTGCCGAACCTCCGGTATGTCGTTCTGATGTCAGGCGCCGAGAACTACGACACCGCCGACTGGGTGCTGGGCTGGGACGATCTCATCGAGAGGGGCAGATCACATCTCGAGGCAGACCCGGAGTCGGTAAACCGCTCGGCGTCGGCGATCACTCCCGACACGCTCGCAACGCTCATCTACACCTCCGGCACGACGGGGACGCCGAAAGGCGTGATGGTCAGCCAAAGGAACGTCGTTTGGACGCTGGAGAGCCTGAGGCGCGCTGAAGACCTCAGCCTCGGCGTCAGGATGGTCTCTTATCTTCCTCTGGCCCACATCGCCGAGCGTCTGGCCACCCACTATCTGGGAACCTATCTCGCAGGCCAAGTCTGGTACTGCCCCAATCTCGCCTCGGTGTTGGAGTACATCCAGGAGGCCCAGCCGACATTGTTCGTCGGGGTCCCGCGTGTGTACGAGAAGTTCCACGCCAGGCTGATGGCCCGCTTCGCCGAGGCCAGCGGAGTAAAGAAGGTGCTTCTGGACAGGGCACTCGACGCGAACGCGAGGCGAGTCGAGGCCGAGGATCAGGGCAAGAGAGGCCCCGCGCTGGCAGGTCTCTTGGACAAGATCGTGCTCTCAAAGGTGCGAGATGGCCTGGGCATGGGCCATGTTGGCGTCGCGGTCACGGCTGCCGCTCCGATCAACCCCGACCTCATCAAGTTCTTCCACACGATCGGGATACCGCTGTACGAGATCTACGGCATGTCGGAGAACACCGGCCCTGCCACGGCCACCCTTCCGGGAGCCAACCGGTTCGGCTCTGTGGGCAAGGCTCTCCCTGGGGTCGAAGTCGCCATCGAGGACGACGGTGAGCTGAAGATCCGGGGAGGCATAGTCACCTCGGGCTACTACAAGCTCGACGAGGCCACCCGCGAAGCGTTCGGCGCCGATGGCTGGCTCCATACCGGCGACCTGGCCCGAATCGACGAGGACGGGTTCGTCTGGATAGTCGGTCGGAAAAAGGAGATCATCATCACGGCGGCGGGCAAGAACATCGCGCCCGCCAAGCTGGAGACCCTGCTGGGCAACCATCAGCTGGTGTCGAAGGCGTGCATGGTCGGCGACCAGAGAAAGTTCCTGACGATGGTCATAGCTCTGGACGCCGAAGAGGCGCCGGCCTGGGCGGAGGCCAACGGGCTCACATATACCGACCTGGCCGAATTCAGCGGGCTACCCGAGGTGCAGGACGAGATCGGACACGCTATCGAGGAGGCGAATGAAACGGTCTCGCGCGTCGAGCAGGTGAAGAAGTGGATCATCGTCCCGGACGAATGGACGCCTGACTCCGGCGAGGTCACCCCGTCTCTGAAGCTGAAGCGACGCGTCGTCCTCGAGAGGTATGCCGACGACATCGACCTGATGTACGCGGGCACTTGACGCTTAGGGGAGGCACATCTTGAGCGACCCGATCACATTCGACGGCCGCGTGGCGATTGTCACCGGGTCGGGCGGCGGTCTTGGCCGAACATACGCCCTCGAACTGGCCAGGCGCGGGGCAAGGGTCGTGGTCAACGACCTCGGAGGGGCCGTTGACGGAACCGGCGAATCGAGATCAGCGGCAGATGTCGTCGTATCCGAGATCGAGGATGCCGGCGGGGAGGCTGTTGCCAGCTACGACTCGGTGGCGACCGAAGAGGGTGGCGCGGCGATCGTGCAAACAGCGCTGGACGCGTTCGGATCGCTGGACATTGTGATCAACAACGCCGGGATCTTGAGGGACAAGTCGTTCTCCAAGATGGAGGCGGCGGAGGCCTACGGGGTGCTGGATGTGCATCTTCGCGGAGCCTTCCACGTGTCGATGCCCGCCTTCAAGGTGATGAAGGAGAGCGGATACGGGCGTTTCGTCTTCACATCCTCGGCTTCCGGCTTGTTCGGCAACTTCGGTCAGGCAAACTACGGGGCCGCGAAGGCAGGCCTCGTCGGGTTGAGCAACGTGCTCGCGATCGAGGGCCAGAAGTACAACATCAAATCGAACGCGATAGCCCCAATTGCGCTCACCCGGATGACCGAGGACCTGCTCGGTCCGTTTGCAGAGATGGTTGCCCCAGAGCGTGTCACGCCGTTGGTGGTCTATTTGTGCTCGGAGGCCAGCGATATCAGCCACGAGATCTTCACGGCCGGGGGAGGTCGGTACGGACGGGTCTTCATCGGCACCAATAAGGGTTGGTTCGCCGGCGATGAGGTCCCGTCGGTTGAGGAGGTGGCCGACCATCTCGACCAGATTCGGGATGTATCCGACCCGATGATCCCGGCGAGCAGCCAGGACGAGATCATGATCCTGGCCCAACTCCTCTCGGACTAGCGATGCCGATCGACTTCGAGAAGGTGCTCGGAGCCGAGTTGCGAGGCGAGCCTTACACCTGGGACGAGGACGATGTGATCCTGTACAACCTCGCGGTGGGTGCGGGCGATCCGCCCACCCACCCAGGCGAGCTCCGCTACACGTTCGAAGGAGACCTGCGGGCCGTTCCCACCTTCGGGACCATTCCGCCGTTCAGGATGTTCATGACGGGTTTGATGAATCTCGATGGACTGGACATCAGCCTCGCCCAGGTCCTCCACGGAGAGCAGGAGTTGACCGTTCACGGGGCCATTCCGACCTCCGGGTCCGTTTCCCACGCCGGCGAGGTTTCCGGGGTATACGACAAGGGCTCGGGCGCCCTCGTGGTTTTCCAGGTCACCTCTACTCTCGATTCGACCGGTGAGGCCTTGTTCACCAACCGATCTTCGATCTTCGTTCGCGGAGAAGGGGGTTTCGGAGGGGACCCGGGGCCATCCGCCGGTTCAGGACCGCCGGACCGGGCGCCCGACCATGTGGTCGAGTCGCCGACGCTGCGCCAGCAGGCACTGCTCTACCGGCTCGCGTCCGGTGACCGCAATCCATTGCATGCCGATCCGGGATTCGCGTCCTTCGCCGGGTATGAGAGGCCGATCCTTCACGGGCTTTGCACTTATGGGGTCGTCGGGAAGGCGGTGGTGGACCACGCCCTGGAGGGCGAGGTTCACCGTTTCGGTACCTTTCGCGCCAGGTTCAGCGGGCATGTCTTCCCGGGCGAGACCATCGTCACCAGAGTTTGGGAGACCGACGCGGGTCTGACGGTCGAGGCCTCCGTCGGTGAGCGCGATCAGA
>JBFFIL010000193.1:0-3609 GCA_041556535.1 Acidimicrobiia bacterium
CACCTGGTCCCGTACGGTCTTCGACACGCAGATCCCACCGGCGGGAGCCATGGCCTCCAGACGCGCCGCGATATTGACCCCGTCGCCATAGATGCGGTCCTCAGCGACCATCACCTCGCCGAGGTGGATCCCGATTCGGAACTCCATCCTCTTCTCTGGCGGCACTTCGACGTTGAGTTTGCCGATGAGTGCCTGAAACGCGATGGCACACTCGACGGCGTCGGTGGCCGATGGGAACTCGACGAGTGCGTTGTCGCCCGGAGTGTCGACAACCCTGCCACGGTGAGAGGTGACCAACAGGCTCAGCTCGTTTCGGTAGTCGGTCAGGGTGCGGACCGTCCCCACCTCATCGGAGGCCATCAGTCGGCTGTAACCCGCCACGTCGGCGGACATGATCGCCACCAGCTTGCGCTCGATGCCTGCGTTCATGGTCGGAAACTACCGGGCCATCGGCATGGGTGCCGATTCCATAGCCTCGCTACCATCGCAAGCCGAGGAAGGAACCCCGTTTGGCACGTATAAAGGAGCCCGAGAAGATCGCTGCTCTCCAGCGCATCCCCTTGTTCGAGAGTCTGGACAAGAGGGAACTCCAGTTCCTCGCGGGGCTGGCGACGGAGGTCTCGGTTCGGGAGGGGACCACGCTGGTCAAGCAAGGCGAGCTGGGCCGGGAGGCCATGATCATCGAATCCGGGACCGCGGCCGTCTTCAGAGACGGTGCCAAGATCGATGACATGGGGCCGGGCGAGTTCTTTGGCGAGATGAGCCTCATCTACCACCAACCCCGGAACGCCGACGTGGTGGCCACATCGGACATGGTCGTTCTCGACATGAACGCCAGGGAGTTCGCCACGATGCTGGACACGTACCCCGAGGTCGCGGTGAAGATTCTCCGCACAGTTGTGGCCAGGCTCGTTGCTGCGCAGGAGGCCTCGGAGGTCTAGCGCGGGTAGGTTCTCCCGCAATGCCGGACAAGGTCGAACGCCGCCTCGCAGCGCTTCTATCGGCGGACGTCGCCGGGTACAGCCAACTCATCGCGGCCGACGAGGTAGGAACGGTGCGAACCCTCACCGCGTATCGCGAGGAGGTCGACGTGCTGGCTCGCCAGCACCGGGGGAGGGTTGTCGACAGCCCCGGCGACAACATCTTGATGGAGTTCCCCAGCGCCACGGACGCAGTCGAGGCGGCCATCGAGATGCAGAGGGTGATAGCTGCTCGGAACATGGCTCTGCCCGCTGAGCGACGCCTCGAGTTCCGGATGGGGGCTCATCTCGGCGAGGTCCTCGTCGAAGGTGAGCGGATCTACGGAGACGGCGTGAACATCGCCGCCCGGATCGAGGCCATCGCCGACGCTGGTGGGGTAGCAATGTCCGAGAGCGTTCACTCCCAGATCGCCAACAAGGTCGATGCCGACATTCGGGATCTGGGCGAATACGACCTGAAGAACATCGACCGGCCGATTCAGTTATATGCGGTGGGCATTCGGGGTTCGAGCCGGCAGACGGCCCCGACCAAGCCGGAGGCTGACCGCAACGCGGCGTGGATCGTCGTTCTTCCGTTCGACAATCTGAGCGGCGACCCTTCGGACGACTATCTGGCCGATGGTCTCACCGAGGACATCATCACGCTCCTGTCCGCCTTTCGGACCCTGAGGGTGATTTCCCGCACGGCGTCGTTCCAATACAAGGGAAGTCGATCTCCGATCCCCGAGATCGCCGAGGAGCTGGGCGTCAGATTCGTCCTCGAGGGAAGTGTGCGGCGAGCAGGCTCTCGTCTGAGGGTGACAGCTCAGCTCATAGAGGCGGGGGACCAGCACCACATATGGGCGGAGAAGTACCAAGCCGATGTCCAGGACATCTTCGATGTCCAGGATCAGATCACCGAAGGGATCGTGGTCGCCATCGACCCGGCGATCAGGACCGCGGAAACCCTCCGGACGTCGCGCCTGAGACCGGAGAACATGGACGCATGGGAGCATGCTCAGCGGGGTTGGACCGAGGGAAACCGGTACCGGAAGGAGGCGACTCAAATCGCAAAAGCCCACTTCTCGAAGGCGCTGGAGCTCGATCCGAATTACGCCGACGCACACACCGGACTGGCTACCTGCTATGCCATCGAGGCATTTCTCCTATGGGCAGACGACCCGACCGCAACGTTGAGCCTGGCGTACGAGGAGGCCAAGAGAGCGACCGAGTTGGACCCCAGGGACGCGATGGCACTGGCCGTGCTGTCTTTCGTCAACACCCGGATGGGTCGACTCGGCACGGGCGCAGACCTGGGAGACAGGGCCATCGAGCTCAATCCGAGTCACGCAATTGCCAACGCCATGGCTGGCAACGCCCACATGTACAACGGGGACCCGAAGAGAGGTGCCGAGCTGTTCGACAGGGCCTTCGCGTTGGCTCCACGGGATCCGTCCGCCAACTGGTTCCTCGGTGGCCGGGGTTTGGCGAAGTTTCTGGTCGGCGATGCCGAGGCAGCCCTGGAAGATGCCCGGGCCGCTGTCAAGGTCCGCTATGGGTACGTCTTCGGCCGAGCCCTCGTGGCGGCATCTCTCGTCGATCTGGGCCGGATCGAGGAGGCGAGGGAGGCTATGGCGGAGATCTTGGAGTCATGGCCTGATTTCGACGAGCGCCGCTTCGACGGATACTTCTTCAAGAACCCGGACCACCGCTCCCACTTCATGGACAATCTGATGGTTGCTGGGATGCCGTCGTGACGGCTCCCTAGGCCTTCTCCGAAGCCTGTAGGAACCAGTTCCGGGCTAGTCCGGGTTCCTCACACATGGGTCGCTGGACCCACCAGGTTTCTCTTGACAGTGCCGATACTGACCACAGACTGTAGGCACAGACCACATAGAGTGGTCAAGAATGATTTGAGTATTGGTGCCTGGGAGGCGACATGGCCCGACCGATAGCGGTCCCCGCGTCAGCACTTCCGAGTGCCACACGATGAAGGGAAAGCAATGAGCGGTCGGATCGAGGCAAAGAGGGCAGGTTTGGGAGTCTTCCTCGTTGGGGCCCTCGTCCTGATGCTGGTTTCGGTTTTCACCCCGCCTGCACTGGGAACACACATCAACGTGACGGGCCCGATCGCGTCCAACTGCGTGGAGATCCAGCAGGAGAACACCGATTCCCACTCGTCACTCGATTATCCCGGCGTAAGCATCACGGTCAATGACTGGAATCTTCCAGAGAAGTTCGTCGCCGACTTCACCGTCGCGGGCCTCAGCGGAGGTCTGTTGATGGATGTTGCGATCAAGACGGGACCCACATCCGAGGAATTCACAGGCTTTGGCAACGGTGCCGGCCAGGTGGCCTCTTCCTCAGTACACCAGATCAACCACATCCGTGCCTGTGTGGTCCAGGGTGCGACCACCACCACGGCTGCGCCGACCACGACTCTGGCATCTACGACCACGACTCAGGCGAGCACGACCACGACTCAGGCATCTACGACCACGACTCAGGCGAGCACGACCACGACTCAGGCGAGCACGACCACGACTCAGGCGAGCACGACTACGACCGAGGCGAGCACAAATACAACTGAGGCCTCGACGACCTCGACGACCGTCGGTGGCACAACGGTCTCATCGACCCTCCCCTTCAC
>JBFFIL010000194.1:0-3605 GCA_041556535.1 Acidimicrobiia bacterium
GAGGATCATTACCTGACAGATAATCACGAACACTTGAGCCTTCCTTTTGAGGAAGATGCCAAGTTTTTCGACCCGGAGGAATCGCACGACGTAGACGACTTCCATTCGGCTCACCCGGTCGAGGAGTCAATCTACACCGACGACCCGGTCCGTGTCTTTCAGCAGTACTCCACCCTCCACGCGGTCTCCGACGGGAGGGCCGAGCTGCTGGTGGGACGGGGCTCGTTCATCGAGTCGTTCCCCCTCTTCGGGTACTCCCTCGAGGACTACGACGATCTCTTCACCGAGAAGCTCGACCTGCTTCTCCAGATCGCCAAATCCGAGAAGGTCACATGGTCGGGACGCTTCCGTTCCCCGCTGGCGGACAGCGGTGTCTATCCGAGACCGGACACGGCGCTGCCGATCCGCGTTGGGGTCGGCGGGACGCCCCAGTCGATCATCCGTGCCGCGACGAGGGGCCTCCAGGTAGCGCTGGCGATCATCGGCGGCGCCCCGGAGAGGTTCTCCGTGCTCGCCAACCTCTACCGGAAGACCCTCCTCGAGTCGGGCCACGACCCCGCCGACCACCCGCTGTCGGTTCACGCCCACGGATTGGTGGCCGATACCGACGAGGAGGCAGCCGAGATCTTCTACCCCTCCTATGCGAGAGCCATGTCGCGGATCGGGCGGGAGCGGGGTTGGGGGCCGATGACCCGGGAGCAGTTCGACTGGATGCGCTCCGAGGACGGCTCGTTGGTCCTGGGCGCGCCGGAGACCGTCGCTCGGAAGATTCTCCTGTGGCGTGAGGTGCTGGGCATCGACCGCTTCGAACTCCATGTGAGTGTCGGGTCCATGCCCCAGGACAAGGTGAGGCGGAGCATCGAATTGCTCGGCACCAAGGTCCGCCCCCTGCTCGGCTAGTCGGGCGTTACCCTCGTTCCATGAACCGGAGAAACCTCGGGCTCGGACTGATGGGGCTCGGCGGCCTTGTGACGATATTGGGAATCGTGCTCTGGCTCGGATCCGGTGATGTCCCGTCCTCGAATGGGACTTCCACCACGACCAGCATCTCCGATGCGACGACTTCTACCCAGGCGCGCCCATCGACCACCCAGCCGGGGCCCACGACGTCGCTGGCCACAACCACCACGGTGGAAGTCACGACCACAACGACCCTCGACACGTCTGCCGCAATCGAGGAGTTCATCGTCGCCTTCAACGCCGCCATCACAGGGAGCGACATCGACTTCCTCTACGACGCCCTCCATCCGTCCGTTCCGTCGTTGTTCGGAGGAGACTTCTGCCGTCAGTTCATCGAAGACCAGATCCTCCTGCTCGAGGACTACCGGCTGACCGGGGGCGTGGAAGGGCCTGAGATTCAGAACATCGACGGTGCCGATGTAGAGCTGTATCGGGCTCCTGCAGCGTTCACGTTCCAGGGGGAGCAGTTCGAGGCGGAGGCCGGTTTCGCCTTCGTCGACGGAATGGTCAGGTGGCTGACCACCTGCGAGTAGGCGCCGATTCAGCCCACGATCCAGAGGGCACGGCCTGCTCCTGGTTGATACGGTGTAGCGGTCCGAGAGAGAGGAAACAATGCGACGGCTGGTGACCGCGACGTTCGCCCTGACTTTGATGGCAGGTCTCGTCTTGCCGGTATTCGCCGGCCAGGCCCAGCCCGACCCTCTGGGAGCCATCGCGGAGTTCTTCAACACGAAGGCAGGCAAGGAGCTCGCCGCCGAATTCACCGTTGGCGGGGAGAACAGCCGGATCGTCGACGGCACCGGCGACTTCGGTCATTCCACGGGGGAGTCCCCCGGCTTCACCGACCCGATAATTGACATCGACCACGCTTGGACCGCGAACTTCGGCGACGGATCGGCCGGGTTCTTCGGTCCGACCGACCAGAACCTGTATTGGAACCCCGACGGCCCCCCGCTCGACTTCACACTTCCCAGTGGTCGGAAGATCTACACCCTCAGGGGTTGGGATCCTCATGACGGGAGCCAGTACGACAACGGCGCCGTCCTCTTCGGCATGTTCCTCGGCGACACCCCGCCTATCCAGCCGGAGACGGGCCGCTGTGAGTATCTCGTTTGGCTGAAGAGGGCGTCCATCAGTCTCTCTTGGGAGAATCACTCCGCGTTCCCCGACGATCCTGCCGGAGGCACCGACCTCGCCATCGGGATCGGCTTGAACGCCGAGGGGGAAGGGGACTCCGGCACGTTCGCACTCGAGTTGGATTCGGGCGGTTCGCACTTCAACAACGCCCCCCAACACGACATTCGAGCCGTCATAACCAACCGGTATGTGGGGATATTCGCCCCGCTCGATCTGGTCAGGGACCTGCTCGCGGTCAACTTCTACGCCTTCTGCACCACCGACACGTTCGACTATTCGCCCGAGGTGAGCGGGGCCGACCAGACCGGGCTGAAGAACCTGACCAGCTCCGAGTTCGGTCAGGTGGTCTACACGATTGCCCCCGAGCCCACCACTTCGACCAGCACAACCACCTCCACCACGCTCGGTGCGTCCGACGACGACGAACCGGATGACTCGACTGCAGGTGGCCAGGAGCCGGAGGGTGGATCAGCCACGCCGGTCGTCGTGACGGTCATCGGTCTCGGGTTGGCCGGCGCCGGCTACTACTTCTTCTCTCGAACCCGCACAAGGCCTCGCCGCGGCGGTGGCACCAGCGCACCGGGGGGAGGGGTCACCAGCACACCGCGAGAACACCACGACCAGTGCGACTGGGCGCTCTATTTCAACGATGGCGGCACCCGGACGCTGATCCGACCCGCGCAAGGGCACGAGTGTTGTGTCTACGACGTGGAGGTGCTCACCACGGTGGACGACGTGACTGTCGCCAGGGGGTTCCGACAGGACGATGACAATCCACACGGGGAGGACATCTCGCCGGATGAGCGCACCCGTCTGATGGACGACGACTGGTACCTCTACGGCACCAACGCAGGTGCCTATGCCGCCACGCGGACCGGCCCTGCCGGCTCCCAGGACTGGATGCATGGCTTGGGAGACCCCAAGTTCGGTGCCGGATGGAAGTCCACCGACGAGGGTGAGCAGCACCTCCAGGAGAAGCCTCTCGAGGAGAGAGTCGACAACGGGATCAGTTGGCGCATCAAGGCCGAGACGGTCATCAACGCCGAGCTGACCGCAGGATGCCCCGACTACGAGAACACCTATGAGCTGGGAGCCGCAGGTGGTGTCCACATGTGGGCGACCGCCGAGTGCACCAACGCCGAGCCCGGCAAGGAGTGCCCGGTCGAGTTGACCGCGTCCGGGTTCGTTGACGCATCGATATCCGGTGATGTCAACGTCGACATCAAGATGAAAGCCCTGACCTACCCCGACGAGCTGGAGGCGAAGGCCCCCAACGCACCGGACGGCCCTGTGGGCGGGATCGACACTCATGACCACGCGTCACGACCGCGGACGGACTGGGAACAGGCCGATGCCAAGTCGGGCGGCGCCACGGTCAACCTTGACTCGACGAGCCTCATCCTCAACACGCAGGTGGAGATCGACTCGGGTCAGATCGTCCCCATGGAGGTCTGGGACACCACCGAGCGGGTCACCGCCGAGGTGGGAGGCGAAGTCGACCACACCGC
>JBFFIL010000195.1:0-3585 GCA_041556535.1 Acidimicrobiia bacterium
GACACCGCCCGGTTCGAGGACTCGCTCCACCTCGGAGAGCGTCTGATCGACCGAGGTCAGGTTTCGGAAGACATACGCGCTGAACACGCCGGCGAGAGACCCGTCGCGGAGGGGCAGCGCCTCGCCCACGCCGGCCACCCGGGCCGGCACGGGGCTCAAACGCAACATCTCGACGACGGGGTCTAGGCCCAGGACGTCTCGACCACGGAAGTCGGTGCCACCGGTCCCACAGCCGAGGTCGAGGATCAAGCCGGGCGGGAGCATCGCCACGCCGCGGGCGCGCCACTTGCGCTCGCGCCCCAGTGAGAGGATGCGGTTGATGAGGTCGTACCGGCTTGCGATCTTGGCGAAGATCGGGTCGGAGGCCTCGCTCACGGCTCGATGCGTTCGAACCCGGTGTACGCCCTCAGAGCCTCCGGCATCACCACTGATCCGTCGGACTGCTGGTGGTTCTCGAGGATGGCCAAGATGGTGCGGCCCACCGCGCACGCCGTGCCGTTGAGAGTGTGGACCAGAGGGTTGCCCTTCTCTCCGCGCGATCGGATCTTCAACCGGCGGGCCTGGTAGTCGGTGGTATTGGAGCACGACATGATCTCCCTGAACCGGTTCTGGCCGGGAAACCAGGCCTCCACGTCGAACTTCTTGGAAGCCGAAGCACCGAGATCGCCCGCGGCGACGTTCACGACCCTGTAGGGGAGGTCCAACTGCTGGACCAGCTCTTCTTCGACGGCGAGCAACTGCTCATGCTGGTCAGCGGACGTGTCGGCGTCGGTGAAGACGAACATCTCGACCTTGTCGAACTGGTGAACGCGGAATATGCCCGCGGTGTCCTTGCCATAGGTACCGGCCTCACGACGGAAACAGGTCGAGAAACCGGCATAGCGAATGGGGAGGTCTTCCGGGTCGAGGATTTCATCGGCGTGATAGGCAGCCAGGGGGACCTCGGCGGTCCCGACCAGGAACATCTCGTCCTTCTCGATCTCGTAGACCTGCTCGCGCGCCTCCGGGAAGAAGCCCGTCCCCTCCAACGCCTGCTCGCGCACCAGGACAGGGGGGATCATCGGAGTGAACCCCGACGCTGCGAGATGATCCATGGTCCACCGGACCAGTGAGAGCTCCAGCAGAGCACCCTTCCCCTTCAGGTAGCCGAAGCGACTTCCAGATACCTTGGCCGCACGCGCGGTGTCGATGACGTCCAATGACTCGCCAAGTGTCGCGTAGTCGGACCCCTCGGTCGAGGTGTCTCCATGTCGTTTGATCTCGACCGCATCCTCCTCCGAATGGCCGTCGGCCGCACTCGGGTCGACGAGGTTCGGGATCTCCAGCAAGGCGAGACGGAGTTGCTCGCCCAGATCGACAGCCCTCGCCGCGGCCTCCTTGACAGAAGCGGCAAACCCTGAAGCCTCCTCGATGGCCGAGTTCTTCTCCTCACCTTCGAGGGATGCGATCTCCCGCCCGGCTTCCTTCTGCCGCGCGCGCAGTGTCTCCGCCTCGGACAACGCTGCTCGGTGAGCAGCCTCCATGTCGACGAGGGCCTGTATGTCGACGGTCTGACCTCGCCGATCCATCGAATCGGCGATGGTCTCAGGGCTATCTCGCAGCAGTCTCGGGTCGATCATCGGGGCGGCGGATGGTAACGGTGGTGCGGGCAGTTCTCCCCGGCTATTCGTTGACCGTGAAAAGGACTTGAACCTCGTTGTCGGTCAGGTCGGAGTCCGGGGCAGTCACTGGAAGGCGCACATCGACCTGATAGACGCCGCCTGGGGTGACCGACATGGGGTCGAAGGACACCGTCGTTTGCTGGCTCGGCTCAAGTGCATCGAAGCCGACCTCGACTTCGATCGGTTCCTGACCTCCGCTCAAGACGAGAAGCAGCGTTCCCGGTTCGCTCTTCACGTTCCCGAGGTTGGTGACTACCACCGAAAAGGCGATGGTGTCGGTCGAGGGCACCACGGCCTGATCGTTGGGATCGACCTCCCATTCCGGAACGGAGACGATCTGGCTGACGGCAAGGCCGGGGCGCAGTGCAAGCCCACTCCCGTCGGCCCGCGCAATCTGGATGTAGGTGGCCGACTGAACGACCAGTGGACCGGTTCCCGGTACCAGGCGGACCTCGGGCATATCCGTGAGTGGGTCCGGTGTGTCCTCCCGGGCCAACTCTGCGACCAGATCCACGTATAGAGAGTCTCCGGTCTCGAGATCTCCTAGAGCAACCGTCATGTTGTCCAGGGCGAACAGGCTGCGAGGCTGATCTGCTGCGAGGAGGACAGACTCTCCAAACCCCTCCAACCCCGCGTCCCAGAAGGCAACGGTCAGGCGATAGAGAGCCGCAACGGACGCCGTATCCATGGACGGTGGATCACCGGCGGCGAATGCGATCGCGACGCCGAGGTCCTCGCGCATGTTCTCGATCACCGTCTCGAACTCGACTCGCTGGATCGAACCAAGCCTCGCCACAACGTCGCGCAAGGCGTCGCCGTCCTTGGAGATCTCCGATAGTTGATTGCGCAGCGACTCGAGATAGTCGAGCTCGGCGCGGGTCTCGTCGCCGGCCGCAGAGACCACCAGGGCCACGGCTACCGCCACCACTATGAGCATGGGCCACACCAGCCGGCCCACTCGCCGCCGCGGCCGCGAAGGGGAGTCGAGTATCACCTGCTCGGAGCGTATACCCCGCCGGTGGCTCTGAGGAGCCGCTTCCGAGTCAGAAGGCGCTTGTTCCGACTTGTTGTCGGTTTGAGATGGAGCGAAGATGCCCTCCGCTGAGAGGAGGCGGGGTTCGGGTCCCATTGCAGTTCCCCAACTGCATGTCCCTATCCCCCACCCCTACCCCGACTCCTCGTTCCGAGCTGGCTCGTCTCAGATGGCGACGGCGAACAGCTGCCACTCCCCCTCGATGCCCTTGAGGGCGTGCATCCCTCTGTCCTCGAATGCGAGCGAGGAGCCGATGACGAGATCCTTCACCGTCCGGGAAACCAGGATCTCCCCTTCACCGGCGGCAGCCATGATCCGCGCACCGAGGTGGACCGCGACCCCGCCTATATCGCCGTTTCGCCTCTCCACCTCGCCGGTGTGAATACCGGTTCTGATCGCCAGGCCGATGTTGAGGAGATCGGCCCGGAGGGCGGAGGCGAATCCCACCGCTCGCCCTGGGCCGTCGAAGGTGGCCAGGATTCCGTCCCCGGTGTTCTTCACGAGCTCCCCGGAGTGGGTGGCGATATCTCGCCGGACCGCCTCGTCATGGAAGTCGAGCAACTCACGCCACCGCGTGTCACCCACTTTGGCGGCGCGCTCGGTCGAGGACACGATGTCGGTGAAGAGGACAGTTGCGAGGGCACGGTCGGTCCGAACCGGTGCCGCGGTGCCGGTGACAAAGGTCTGGATCTCCGAGACAATCGGATCGGCAAGGGCAAACGCCGGGTAGACGTCGCCCGGTCCATCCAACTCGACGAGGGTGCTCGCCCGGATGTGGGCGTTCAGGTACCGCGCGTTCTCAATCGACAACATCTCACTCTTCGCAGGGTGAAGTATGAGGGTCGGCAAGTCGAGGGAGGAGAGGACGCCACGGACATCCGCGGTGATCAC
>JBFFIL010000196.1:0-3578 GCA_041556535.1 Acidimicrobiia bacterium
ACGGGACACCGCCATCGGTTCCAGTGATGTCAAAGGAGTACTCCTCGGACGCCGTCCGGCCATCGTCGGTCACGGGGACCGTCGGCTCACGAAAGGCGACGTTCAAGTGGACCGGCCCAGGCCGTCCCTTTGCTCCCCTCGCAGTGGCAACGATCTCGGCGACCGCGCTCCTCCACCCGGCGTTTCCGTCGTGACCCGGGGGAGGTGCCTCGATGTGGGCGAATGTGCGCACGTGGGAGCCGAACAGTCCGAATTGGTCGATCGTCTGGTTGGCTCCCACACCTCTCATCTCCTCAGGCCTGTCGGCCGAGACGATCACCAACGGCGTCAGTGACATCTCGCTCTCGATCACCGCGGGGAGGAAATTGGCCGGAGCCGTCCCGGAAGTCGAGATCACGGCAGCCGGAAGCGCCGTTGCCTTGCCCCATCCCAAGGCGTGAAACGCGCCCGAGCGCTCATCGATCGACGTCACCACCTCCAGTCCGGGATGTGAGTCGGCTGCGATGGCCAGGGCCGCGGAGCGAGAGCCCGGGGCGACCACGACCAAGCTCACACCACCCGCAGCAAGCTCGTCGACAATCGCCCGCGCCATGGCCGTGCTCGGGTTCGGCTGAGTCATGTGAGCATCTCTGCCGCTGCGCGGAGCCTGCGAAGGAGCTCAGCGGAGGTGTGACGGTCTGGCTTCCATTGCTCCAGCAGATCGGGCTCCGGCTCCGGGCGGCTCACATCGAGCAGACCGCCCTTGGCGATCAGGGGGCTCCGGGTCGGATCGCCGGCGAGAAGCGACACGGTCCCCAACCCGCACGCGTAGTCGAGATGTTCGAGGAGGGACGCCGCCAACAGACCGCCATACATGCCGACGGAGGTCTCGAGCGCCGAGGAGATCACGACGGGGACCGTAGACCGGCCGGCCAATTCGAGAACGCGACCAACACCCCCCATCGGCTGCACCTTGAGGATGAGAATGTCGGCTGCCCCCGCCTCTATCACCTCGAGGGGATGCGGGCTCTGCCGCACCAGCTCATCCGCCGCGAGCTTGACCGCCACCCTGTCTCGCAGTTCGGTCATCTCGGCAAGGGTGCCGACCGGCTGTTCGACGTACTCGAGGCCGATCTCGTCGAGGGCACCCAGACGGCGCACCGCCGTCTCGACGTCCCATGCAGCGTTCACATCAACTCGAATTCGCCCATTGGCGCCGAGGGCTTCCCTCACCGCCCACAAACGCGCCAGATCGGAGGCCTCATCATCCCCAGGATCAGCGATCTTCACCTTCGCTGTCGATGCTCCCGCCTCAGCCACCAAGCGCCTGGCGACGTCCGGAGCGACTGCCGGAATGGTCACGTTGACTTCGATTTGGGTGCGACCAGCTGCTGGGAGATCGCTGCAGGCGAGCTCCAGAGCCGCCGCAAGCCAACGAGTCGTTGTGGCGGGCGGGTAGTCGGGAAAGGGGGAGAACTCCCCCCAACCGGATGGGCCGCGGATGAGCACGGAGTCCCTGTGGTCGACGCGTCTGAAACGATGTCGCATCGGGATCCTGATCGGGTAGAGCTCGAGGGCCTCGAGCAACTCGCTCACGGGTCTTGCCTCTCCCTGATGTAGTCGACGACACGCCCGACCTGTACGGCGGAAAGCGACGACTCGAAGGAAGGCATCCTTCCTCGCCCGTGGGTTATGGACAGGTCCAGGAAGGCGTCCGGGCGGCCTGCCGAGTTGGAACCGGGCCCGAGCGAGGGGGCAAGACCCCCCTCCAACTGTGAGCCGTGGCAGTTTGCACACAACAACGCATAGATCTCTTCTCCGGTCGCGTCGTCGGCAGGCCGGGCAACCGAGCACGCAGTGATCAACGCGAGCAGCGCTACGCCCACGAGTCTCATGGGCCTCGGCGCACGCTCACACCTCGGGCCTGCTCGCGGAGCCGAGCTCAGCGACGAGATCACGCACGAGCTGAGACCGATGACGTGGCACCACGATCACGGCATCCTCGGTTTCGACGACGACGATGTCGTCCAGCCCGGCCACGGCAACCATGCGCGCCGTCGCTTTGACGAGAGATCCACTGACCTCGACAAGCAGCGCCTCGCCTGAGTGCGCGTTTCCCGACTGATCTCGTTCAAGGGCCTCCCAGAGAGCCTCGTACGACCCGATGTCGCTCCAGCCGACATCGATGGGCACGACGACGGCAAGACTCGTCTTCTCCATGATCGCTATGTCGATGGGAACAGGCTCGACCTCCGCAAAAGCCGGTAACAGGCTCAGGACCCCATCTTCGGGCGCGCTCATTGCGGCCGAGACGCCGTCGAGTATCCGGGGGCAGTGCTCTGCTGCCTCCGCAAGGAGCGTCCCTGCCCTCATGACGAACATCCCCGAGTTCCACACGAGTCCGTCATCGATCATCGACCTCGCCGACTCTTCGTCCGGCTTCTCCGTGAAACGCTGGACGACGAAAGCGCCTCCCAGGTCCTCCCCCTTCTCCAGATATCCGTAACCGGTGTCGGCACGGGTGGGAAGTATCCCGAATGCGACCAGGTACCCAGCCTCTGCGAAACGGGCGGACTCGGTCACGATCTCAGCGAAGATGGCCCCGTCCCTTATCAGGTGATCCGAGGGCAAGATGACGAGAAGATCGTCAGGATCCGACCAAAGGGCGGCTGCGATGGCCGCCGGCGCAGTGTTGCGACCCACGGGCTCGGCGATGACGACCTCCGCCGACACGTCAGCTTCCGCGAGCGAGTCACGGACCAGGGAAAGGTGGCCGACGTTGGTGATCACCAAGGGCGGTTCGAACCCCGGCACGCCTGCGAACCGGTCGAGGCATCGACGGAAGAGGGTGTCGCCCGGCAGCAAACGCGCGAACTGCTTCGGTTGTGAGGGTGTGGATAGCGGCCATAGCCGCGTCCCGGCGCCCCCGGAAAGCACAACAGGTCGAAGCACGGGCACGAAGCGAGAGTACCGGCCATTGGTGGGCCAACCTGGAACCGAGCACCGTGGAGTGAGTCTGGGTCAGTCGGAAGTCGAGATCGACACGAAGCCGCACTCCCGGCATATCGACCGCGTCATTCCTATGCCCCCCGGAGCTTCGACGAAGTCGTGGACATGGTTCCTTCCTCCGCTCCTCGCAAACGCGGCCCTGACAGCGCCCATCAGCCCGGATTTCTGACCGGAGGGCGCAACGAGCGCCGGCTCGCGCTCAGAATCGTTCGCCACGGCCGCCACCGTCTCTAGATCTGAATCGATCCCGTCTTGATCGACCGGCTCGTGCGCCGGCTCATCGGGTGCAACCGGGTCCCGTCGGGCGGCTCGCTCTGCATCCGCCTCGAACTCGACCAGGTCGACCACGAGGTCCCGAACCTGATCGTCGTCGGACGCCTCGGCTGAGGTTCCCAAGCGCTCCTTGACCATGTCTCGACCCGCTTCCTCCTCGGCAGCGAGACGGTCGGCTTCCTGCCTCAGGGCCTCGAGACGCTCCGCCTCCAGACGAGCCGCCTCCAGTTGAGCCGCCTCCACCCGCTCGGCCTCCAAACGCTCCGCCTCCAGACGAGCCGCCTCCAGTTGAGCCGCCTCCACCCGCTCGGCCTCCA
>JBFFIL010000197.1:0-3548 GCA_041556535.1 Acidimicrobiia bacterium
CCTCGACCCAGGTGCCCCACGCCCTGGGAGGAGCAATCGCCACGACCTTCGGAATGGTCGCTGCCGATGTTCGAGTCATCGCACCGGAGGTCGGAGGCGGGTTCGGTTCGAAGCTCAACGTCTACAACGACGAGATTCTGACGGCCTTCGCAGCGAAGGCCCTCGGCCGCCCGGTGAAGTGGACCGAGACGAGGCGGGAAGCCTCCGGCTCGACGATCCACGGCCGGGGATGGATCGGGACCGCCACACTCGTCGGCACGGCAGACGGCGAGTTCCTCGGCTACAAACTGCATGCCCTGGCCGACATGGGCGCATACAGCCAGAACTTCACCGTCGCCATCCCACTGCTCGGGCTCTGGATCGCATCCGGCCAATACAAGATGCCGGTCTCCTGGACCGTGGACTGCGTGGTCACCAACACGATGACCACCGACGCCTATCGCGGGGCTGGAAGACCAGAGGCGATCTATTACCTGGAGCGGATCATCGACGCCTACGCCCGTGAGATCGGAATGGACCCCTTCGAGGTGCGGAAGAAGAACTTCTGGCAGCCGGAAGAGTTCCCGGCCGTCATGGGTTGCGGCTTCGCCCTCGACTCGGGCGACTATCCGGCCAACGTCGACAAGCTCATGGAAAAGGTCGACTACCCGAGTCTGCTGAAGATGAGGGATGACGCACGGACGCAGGGACGATATGTGGGAATCGGCGTTGGCTCCTATGTAGAAGTCTGCGGATTCGGCCCCGCGATCCTCGCGGAGATCGGGTTCTCCTGGTCCGCCTACGGGCTGCCGGCATCGTTCAACGGCTCGGGCCTGGTCCGGGTCAACCCCGATGCCACGGTGACCGTGGTCATAGGAACGGGACCCTCGGGGCAGGGCCACGAGACGACGTGGGCCCAGTTGGTGGGTGACGGCCTGGGGATTCCGGTCGAGAACATAAGGGTGCTTCACGGTGACACACGCGAGCACCCCATGGGCATCGGCACCTTTGGCAGCCGGTCGATTGCAGTCGACGGGACCGCCACCTATGAGGCGACCCTCAAAGTAAAGGAGAAGGCGGCCAAGATCGCTGCTCATCTGCTCGAGGCCTCCGCTGAGGACATCGTCTTCGAGAACGGCGGAGCGCACGTCAAGGGCTCGCCGGCGCCGCGTGTCGAATGGGAGGCGATCGCCAAGGCGGCCTACCAGGCCCACACCTCTCCCGAGGATGTGGACAGCGGGCTCGAGGCACACACCTCCTTCAGCCCGGCGAATGCCACATGGCCCTTCGGTAGCCACGTAGCGGTCGTCGAGGTCGACCCCGATACCGGCAACGTGGACCTCCTCCGCTACGTCGGCGTCGATGATTGCGGGAACGAGATCAACCCGATGATCGTCAACGGGCAGATCCACGGCGGTATAGCGCAAGGAGTCGGCCAGGCACTGTTCGAGGGCGCCGTCTACGACGAGTCCGGGAACCTCCTGACCGGATCACTGCTCGACTACCCGCTGCCGACGGCATCCGACCTTCCATCTTTCGAGTTGGACCGGACGGTGACACCCACCGATGTGAATCCGCTGGGTGTCAAGGGAGTGGGAGAGGCCGGGACGATCGGTACGGCTCACACAATCGTCAACGCCGTGGTCGACGCTCTCAGCCCGCTCGGGGTCAAGCACATAGACATGCCGCTCAAGCCCAGGAGGGTTTGGGAAGCGATTCAGGAAGCGAGGGGATGAGATGTATCCGCGTGAATTCGACTACGTAGCCCCGGCTTCTCTCGAAGACGCGTTCGGCGCGCTCGGCGACGGCTCCAAGGTAATGGCGGGCGGCATGAGCCTCATTCCGCTGATGAAGCTCAGGCTGTTCTCCCCCGCGACGGTTGTGGACATCGGGAAGATCCCGGGGCTCGGCTCGATCGAAGAGGATGGGGACCACATCAGCATCGGCGCATTGGTGCGTCACGCCGACACGGCCGCGAGCGACTCGATCCGGGCAAACGCCGCCGCTCTCGCAACCGCAGCAGCGCTCACCGGAGATGTGCAGGTGCGGAACCGCGGGACGACCTGTGGTGCATTGGCCCATGCCGACGTCGCCGCGGATCAGCCTGCGGGTGCGCTCGCTTGCGGGGCTGTCATGATCGCCCAGTCGTCGTCCGGCACTAGGGAGATACCGTCTTCAGAGTTCTTCGTCGACTCGCTGACATCGGCGCTGACGGCCGACGAGATCCTCACCTCGATCCGGATCCCCAAGGCGGGACCCGGCGAAGGGTCGGCCTACGACAAGCTTGGCCGTCGCGGGGGCAGGTCTGACTACGCCGTCGCCGGGGCCGCGGCGTGGGTGAGGAAGGCAAACGGGTCGATCACAGATGCTCGAGTCGCGCTGACCGGGGTTGGGACAAAGCCGACGCTGGCCGAGGGGGTTGCCGATGCGCTCATCGGGACCGACGGGTCACAAGGCGCTGTCGCATCGGCTGCCGAGAAGGCAGTCGATGGCGTCACCGTCATCGAGGACCTCTATGGCTCGGAGGAGTACAAGAGCCACCTCGCCAGGGTCTACGCCGCACGCGCGATCAGCCAGGCTCTGGCAAACATCTGACAGCCGTTGGCCTAGCTCGGCGTGAGCCGCTCACCACGGATCACCAGGGGACGGTATAAAGGGGCATGGTCACACGCACCTGCGAGCACTTCGATGCGCTCGAGTCCATAGCCCAGCCGACCTCGAAGGGCGTCTGTCCGACCTGCGTCGAGATAGGAGACACCTGGGTTCACCTCAGAGCATGCCTCGTCTGTGGTCAGGTGGGATGCTGCGATCGCTCCAAGAACCAGCACGCCAGACGTCACTGGGAGGCAACGAGCCACGAGCTCATCCAATCTCAGGAGCCGGGCGAGAGCTGGAGGTACTGCTTCATCGACGAGGTGTTGTTCTGATGGCCGAGACCAAGCCGGTGATTCTCGCCCTCGATGACGAGCCTGAGGTGCTCGGAGCCGTTCAGCGCGATCTCCGCAAGAGGTATGCCCGTGACTACCGGATCCTCGGGGCGTCGAGTGGCCAGGAGGGAATTGACGCCATCAAGGAACTGGCCGTGCGTGACACACCCCTTGCGTTGATCATCTCAGACCAGAGGATGCCCGGGATCACCGGTGTCGACGTGCTGCGCGAGTCGTTGAGCGTCTATCCGACCGCGAAGAAGACGCTCCTCACTGCCTACGCAGACACGGACGCGGCCATCAGCGCGATCAACGACGTGGGGCTGGACCAATACATCATGAAGCCCTGGCACCCCCCGGAAGACCATCTCTATCCGGTGCTCGACGATCTCTTGGACGACTGGCAGGCCGGGTTCCGGCCGACATACGAGGGAATCCGGGTCATAGGCCAGGAATGGTCGAGCACGGCACATGAGGTCAAGGCGTTTCTCGCCATGAACCAGGTTCCCTACCGCTCTGTGATCGTCGGGGCGGACGAAGACGCCGAAAAGCTGCTGGCGTCGGCAGGGGCGACCGTCAAAGACCTCCCGGTCGTGCTATTCCCCGACAGCGACCCCTTGTTCCAGCCGACACAGGGGGAGC
>JBFFIL010000198.1:0-3538 GCA_041556535.1 Acidimicrobiia bacterium
CTGCGCTGGGCGCGCTCTTCGTCGGAGTACATCTCAACGACGTCTCGCTGGGCGTGGTCGGCGTCGCGGGGAGTGAGGCCGTAGCCGATCTTCTCGACCGCGGCGACGAGCGCATCACGATCCACTCCCGAGTCGGCTCTGACAGCCGCCGATGCCCCCGCCAGGTTCACAGATGCGGTCTCCACGCCTTCTTGGCGGTCCAGCACTCGTTCGATCCTGAGCGCGCAGGTGGCGCAGGTCATTCCGTCCACATCGAACAGGATGGTGTCGCCGTTGCGCCCGTCGCCCGCGGGGAGGTCAGCCGAAGACGACGTAGCCCTGTTCCTCGATAGCAGTCTTGATCGCGTCGAGTTCCAGTATGTCCGCGTCGAATGCCACGTCGAGTGTGGCATCGGGGATCGACACTTCGACATTGCTCACGCCGTCGAGGGCGCCAACGGCGCCTTCGAGGCTCGTCTTGCAGTGTCCGCAGTGAATCTCGGGGACCTGAAGTAACACCTGTGTCATGGGAGGGCGATTCTACAAACCGGGATCGGCTTGTGGTATTCCGCCATCAGAAGAGAACCCCGGCCTGGGGCCGGGGTTCTCTCGTTGTCTGCTCGGGACGGGGAGGGGGAGAGGACCTGTCCCAACCAGAGAACTCTTCAGGCGTCCGATCCGTCGAGGATCTTGCCGCGAACGCGCGGAAAGCGAATCGGCGCGTGCGGGTGGCAGAACTCCGCTTTGTTGTACTGGGATAGCTTGGTGTTGCAGCCCGGCTTGGCGCAGACCCTGCCGGTGTCGAAGCGCTTTGAGGGGCGGGTAACGCCCTTTATCGCTGCTCCTCTTACGATGTCAGTCATGGTGTGGCCCCTCCTGGTTGGGCCCGTCCTCTCGGTGGAGGTGGTTGTTCGGTTGGTGGGTGGTCCCGCAAGGAATTTCCCGAATTTCTGCAAACTGCAGTGTGATGTTGCAGTGCGGGTGGTTAATGGTGGCTAAAACCCCCGTGGTCTGTCAACTTTCAGACGATTTACTGGCCTATTCGGTTCCCGAGATCCCCAGCTCCCACAAGAACGCCTGATTGCTCGGTTCTCTTCCGAGAAAGTTGCGGAGCATGTCGTCAGGGTCGACGGACCCGCCCTTTTCGAGGATCTCCCTCCGGTAGGCGCGTCCGACATCGGGGTTGGTGACGCCCTCGGCCTCGAATCTGGAGAACATGTCGTTTCCGTACACGTCCGACCACATGTAACCGTAGTAGGCGGCGTCGTATCCACCCATGAGATGGCCGAACGAGGACATTCGGAAGGTCCCCGCCTGCACCGGGAGCAGACCGATGTCGTTGGCCTCGACATCGATGGCGTCGAGGTCCCTGTCCGGCCCGGCGTGGATCTGCTGGTCCAGATGGCCAAGGCCCATCTGACCGAGGTAGAACCGGCCTTTGTTGAGCTGTTTGGCAGCGACCAGTTGCTCGACGAGAGAGTCGGGGATCGGCTCAGCCGTCTTGTAGTGATGGGCGAAACGCTTTAGAACGTCGGCTCGCCAGACCCAATTCTCCATGATCTGGCTGGGTGCCTCGACGAAGTCGCGCTCGACGTTGGTTCCCGAGAAGGCAGCGAGCTCGGTTCGCCCGAGGTTCTGGTGGAGCACATGGCCGAACTCGTGGAACAGTGTCTCGACCTCCTGGTGCTGGAGGAGGGAAGGAGCGTCCGCAGTTGGCTTGGTGAAATTCGTCACCATGGCGCAGACAGGGTTCTGATACGAGCCGTCCTCGAGGCGCCTGCTGGGGATGAGGGGGAACTCGGCCGCGTGGCCGTACTTGCCTTCCCGAGGGAAGAGATCGAGATAGAAGCGTGACAGCTCTTCACCCGAGTCGGCGTCGCTGATCGAGAAGAGCTGCACATCGGGGTGCCAGCCGTCGAAGTCGTCGATCTCCTCGAAGCGAATCCCGAACATCTCTTGGGTCAACTCGAACATTCCTTCGAGCACCCGGGGAAGCGGGAAGTACTCGGCCACCTCGAACGGGTCGACTCCGTATTGGGTTTTCCGCTGCTGAGTGTCGTAGTAACCCCAGTCCCAAGCCTGGACCTGTCGGTCGCCGGTGTCAGCCTCCAGCAAGTCGGCGACAGCTTCGACCTCGTCGAGCCCTCTTGTCGTCAGAGGCTCGCGCAGCTCCTTGTAGAAGGCTTCGACTCGCTCCGGGCTCTTTGCCATCCGGTCATCGAGCCTGTGATGGGCCCAGGTCGGCAGTCCGAAAGCCTCGGCGATCTCCTGACGGAGCTTCAGGGCCTCCTCGAGCAGGGCGCGGTTCTCCTCAACCGCCACAGTCAGGTACTTGTGCCGAAGTTTCTCCCTCAGGTCGCGCCGCTTGGCGTTGTCCAGGAACGGAATCAAGTGGGGATACGCGATTGTGACCTTCAGCTTGCCGGACTCCTCGTCGGTCTCGAGCGCGTCGGACCAGCTGTCGGGCATGCCGTCGCAGTCTTCCCTGTCGACGAGGATCCACGCTTCCCATTCGTCGACGTTCTGGGCGTATCGGACCTCGAGTTCCTTCAGGCGGAGGGTTCGCTGTTTGACCTCTTCGCGGACTTCGGGGTCGAGATCGTGCCCGGCCTTGCGGAGGGAGCGATGCACGCGGTCGAGGAAGCGCTCCTTCTCACCTTCGAGTGATGAGGCCTCGTCGGTCGTGTCGTACTCCTTGACGGCGGCGTTGAGGTCGTCGAGGAAGTAGATCTCGGCTGCATACTTGTCCAGCTTCTCCTCGGCGTCCTTGGCTGCCGACCGGACCTCTTTGTCCGGGTGGACATACCCCATGAACGTGTAATCCATCCTCGTGTGCCCGAACAAGTCGGCGATCCGGTCGAGTGGGCGGAGCGTGTTCTCGAATGTGCGCTCGGCCTTTGGTGCGATCAACTCGTCGATGATCGAAGAGGCATCGGAGAGTGCCCGGTCCGTCCCCTCTGCTATCTGGGCGGCGGTGATGGTGGCGAAATGGTGCATGGGAACGGAAAAGAGTACCCGACGAGCCGCTCCTATCCGGCGTGGCACCCCAGAAGACGAAGCGTCTCCACGTTGGCCTCGTGGCGCTACCGGCGCCTGGCGAAGAGCTCCTCTGCCTGGTTCTGGGTCAGAGCTTGGCCCGGGTTGATCCCGTGGCGATCAACGGCAGCGGTGATGCCAACGGCGGGGTCGGGTGTCTCGACCGGAGTGTCGGAGCCGCCCAGGAGGTCGACCCCTGCCTCGAGGAGCGATTTGAACGGGTAGGCATTGGCCATCCTCCTTCGTCCGAGCCGCTTCTCCAGCCAGTCGAACTCGGAGGCCAGAAACGCCGGTTGGATCGATGCTGTCACCCCGAGTCGGGCCATGCGTTCGATTGCCTCGTCGGTGAGAACAGAGGCGTGCTCCACCCGGAGGGCACCGGGATCGGCGCCTCCTCTTATCAAATGCTCGAACAGGTCGAGCACACCGTCGTTTGCGCGGTCGCCGATGGCGTGGATCGCGACCTGACCCCCCATCTCGAGTGAGGTCTCGGCCCTCTGAAGGGCGCTCGCGAAGTCGAGGC
>JBFFIL010000199.1:0-3502 GCA_041556535.1 Acidimicrobiia bacterium
CCGGCTCGTGAGCCCTCTTCCCACAGAACCGAAAGAGCCGCACCTCGTCCGTCGCCTGCTTGGCTCCGACCTGGCAGATGATGGCGGCGCGTCGGAGCCACAGGTCCTCGGCGTCGATCCAGCGATCGACCTCAGGCCACGACTCCAGGGGATGACGGACAACCAGCTCTCGCACCAAGTGTGTGGCCACCTCGTCCACGAGATCCCACCAGGCACCCTCCACGATCAGCCTCGTGTAGAGGGGAAGGGATGCGGGGACGACGAAGCTCTTCGACGCTCTGGCAACTCCCAACGCGATGTACTTCTCCTCCCGGTGGGGCAGCGACCACAGAGCTAGCACCAGATCCTCATACTCGCTACGGGATGTCGGTGCGAAGTCGGCGAGCACCTGACGGAGAATCGGAGTGCGACCGGCTTTCTGAACGCCAAAGAAGGGCATGTCCGTCTTCATGTAGGCCTGCATGGCCGGAGCCTTTGCCGGATCGGCTGCCATCTCGAGAGCACCTGACACATATGCGCGCGCCCGGGCCATGGCCCTCATCGCAATGTCATCTCGAGAGTCCCGTCCTCGAGGACCGTAAGCCGATCACCCTCGCCCACCAGGGTGACGGAGTTCGTCTCTGTCACCAGCGCGGGCCCATCGATGGCGAGCCCGGCCGGAAGACTCTCCCGCTCCCAAACACCGTCGTGCATCACGGGCGACCCACCTGGGGGGTCTGGGCGCACGTCCGCCCATGCCAGCGGGGCAGCCCCGGTGGCGACCCCTCGGATGTTCACTACCTCCACTGGCTCATCGACGCGATCGAACCCGAATCGAGCCAGGTGTGCGGCCTCGAATCTTCGGCGCAGGTCTTCCCATCCGCCCGCGCCATCGACTTCCAGCTCGTGGGACTGACCGACATAGCGAATGTCGCAGGAGCGAGAGACCCCATCGGGCGTGGCGGTGAAAGTGTCGCGATATCTCTCCAGGGCGTCCGCGGCGATCTCACTTGCCATCTTTGCGTAGCGGCTGTCGCCCTCGGCGAGCATCACTGTTCGCGCAACGTCAGCCCTCGGAGTCGCCAAAAGCAGCCCCAGGGCGGAGAAGACGCCGGAGAGCGGCGGGACCATCACGGTCGACATCCCGAGCCTGTGAGCCAGCCGCGAGGCGTGGAGCCCTCCGGCACCACCGAAGGCGACCAGCACCGCCTCCCTCGGATCCGCACCCTCTTCCACGCTCACCGACCTGAGAGCGTGCTCCATATGGCTGTCGGCCACCTCGAGCATCCCGTGTGCCGTCTCTTTGGCGCCCAGCCCTAGCCTCGCTCCGAGTCCGGACAACGCCTCGAGGGCAGCCGGCTCGCTCAGGGTCACGCTGCCGCCCAGCGCAAGCGACTCCGGTATGCGCCCGGTGACCAGGTTGGCGTCGGTCACGGTTGGCTCGACGCCCCCCAACCCATAGGCGGCCGGCCCGGGGATCGCGCCGGCGGAGCGCGGCCCGACACGCAGAGCGCCGCCTGCATCGACCCATCCGACGCTCCCCCCACCCGCGCCGATCGTCTTCACCGGGAGGGAGGGGACGCGGTTGACCCTCCCGGCGACGGTGTGGCCCGGCGCCACAGCCAACTCCCCGCCCGATATGCGGCAGACGTCTGTGGAGGTGCCTCCCATGTCGAAGCTGAGGACATGCTGATGGCCGTGATGTCTCCCCAGGGCCGCAGCGGCGACCGCTCCACCTGCCGGGCCCGACAGAACGAGCCGTCCGGCGAGCCGGGAGGCTTGTGCGAAGGGGATGAGCCCGCCGGCAGAGGTCATGACGAGTCGCCTCCGCATCGGCAGGACCTCGTCGAGAGAGGCGAGATAGTCCGCTACCGACGGTGTCAGGTGGGCCGACAGGACGGTGGTCGCAATCCTCTCGTACTCCCTGAACTCCGGGGAGACGTCGGAGGCAAGCACCACGGGACGGGTCTGACCGCTTCGAAGGAGGCGGCCGATCTCCCTCTCGGCACCAGGGTCGACGTGGCTGTCCAGCAGCGCTACGGCCACCACCTCGCCGAGGGAATCGTCGACGGAAGGCAAGAGCCTCTCCCCTAGGTCCGACGGGAGGCGATCCTCTCTCTCGACCAAGGGTGACGGTCTATCCGCCGAGCTGTCATACAGGGAAGGGCGGTCTTGCCGCGCTATCTCGATCAAGTCCTCGAAGCCGGGACTGGTGACGAGCGCCACCCGCGCGCCGTTCCCCTGGAGCAGGGTGTTCGTCGCCGACGTCGTCCCGTGGAAGAAGAAGTCTTCTTCGGTGCCGCCCGCGGCAGCCAGCACCGCCTCCGACTGGTCTGCGGTGGTCGGAACCTTGCGGCCACTCAGCCTGCCCTCGCTGAGCACGACGACATCGGTGAAGGTGCCGCCGACGTCCACGGCGAACAGAGGAGCCACGGGACTACGCTCGCCGCCCCATGAGCGTCCGCTTCGACCCCACGCCAAACCCCAACGCAGGCAAGTTCACTGTGGGACAGCCAGTCGGCGGGCCGGGCACATTCCTGCCGGGATCGAGACCCGAGGAGGAGTTCGTAGCCTCGTTGCTGGGAGTCGACGGTGTCACAAGCGTCTTCCTGACCGCCGACTTCGTAACCATCTCCAAGACTCCAACCGCCTCGTGGGACGACATTGTCACTGAGGCGACAGCGATCCTAGAAGCCAGGTTCAGCGCTACCGACTCATGAGGAGGAGGCAGACACGGGACGCGTCACTCCGTCGGGGCCAATGCTCATTATGACCACCATCCATCTCCCATCTGGCTGCTGAACACCCCCGACAACCGAACCCGACGACGCGAATTGCCCGGCGATGTGGGCCGGCACCGCCACCAAGCCCATCGAGTGCTGCGACGGGGCCTGCAGCACTGCCATGGAGGGAGGGCTCGTGACGCGGGGGCGTCCATCGGCGCCGATCGTGATCTCCACCGTGGCAAGTCGAGCCGGCTGCCGGGTGAAGACGTGGTCGGAGCCTGCGACTAGAGACCTCACTAGAACCTCGACCACATAAGTCAGGGCACTTCTCTCGAACACGCTCTGGACTCCTACCCAATCCACGAACACTCGAATGTCGGCGGGTGCCTGAGGCATCGGGACTCCGGCAGGTAGCAGGGAGGCGAGGACCGCCCTCGACTCCTCGGATCCATCGACGGAGAAGTACTCGGTGGCGAACCAGGCTGCGTGCGCGGCGACTTGGTCGATGAGACGCTCCGGGTCGAGGGCGAAGAGATCTGCCTCGGCTACAACCATGGGACTGGGGGCGGGAGGCGCGGCCGGCGGGATGGTTGGGGGCATCCCGGGCGCCGCCAACGATGCGGGCGACGGATCCACCACCGGCTGGCTCCTGATGAACGAGTAGGCGAGTGAGGCAACCGCCACTGCTCCGGCCACCGCTATCACCAGCCACTGCCTGTCGGGATGTCGTCTCTCGAGGCTCTCCCAAGGGATCCGCTCGTAGACCTCCTGCCGATCTTGCTCCATCCCTCGGAACG
>JBFFIL010000200.1:0-3481 GCA_041556535.1 Acidimicrobiia bacterium
GTTCGCAGCGATAGACGCGCCCGCGCCGGAGCCGCAAACCACAACCCCGCGATCGGCCCGCCCGTCCAAGACAGCCTGGGACACCGACGCGGCATAGTCGGGATAGTCGACGGAGTCGGGCGAATGGGTGCCCAGGTCGTATACCGCATGACCCGACTCGGCAAGCCAGGTAGCCAAATGCTCCTTCAACGCGAACCCGGCGTGGTCGGATCCCAAGGCGATTCTCATTCAGTGTGGGAGGGTAGCCATGGAGGGTGAGTCATCCGGGGTTGGCTGCTCCCCTCACTACATTCGCTGTTGATGTCCGTCATCACGGTCACCGGCGGCCGCCCCCTTGCCGGCACGGTGAAGGTTCTCGGTGCAAAGAATGCCGTCCTGAAACAGATGGTCTCAGCCCTTCTCGCTCCGGGGCGGCACCGGCTCACGAATGTGCCCTGGATCGTCGACGTAGAGCTGATGTGCCAGGTACTGCAACACACCGGGTGCCGGGTCGACCGGAGCGACCGTGACATCTGGATCGTGGTACCCGAGGAGGTCCGGCCCGAGGCGCCAATCGAGCTGGTCCGCCAGATGAGAGCCTCGATAGTGGTCCTGGGCCCGCTGCTGGCGAGGTGCGGCGAGGCTCGGGTTGCCCTGCCCGGGGGCGACGACCTTGGTGCCCGTGGAATCGACATGCATCTCAAGGGGCTCGAGCAAATGGGCGCCAACTTCGACTTGATCCATGGCGAGTTGGTCGGGCGGGTGGACGGAAGGTTCAAGGGAGCGGAGGTCGAGCTTCCTTTCCCATCGGTGGGCGCCACGGAGAACCTTCTGTTTGCCGGGGTTCTGGCCGAAGGCGAGACCGTCATCGTCAATGCAGCCCGGGAGCCTGAGATCCAGGACCTGATCGTGCAGCTGACGAAGATGGGCGCAGTCATCAGCGGCGGCGGAACGTCGATCGTGAACATCACGGGGGTCGACTCACTCCAACCGGTCGAACATGACGTGGTCCCGGACCGTCTCGAAGCCGGCACCTATGCGGTGGCAGGGGCGATCACGGGGGGAGACGTGACGGTCACGGGCTGTCAGCCGGAGACGCTTCGCATGGAGCTTCGCAAACTCGAGGACGCCGGGTGCGAGGTGCAGAGGGGAGAGGGCTGGTTGAGAGTCAGGGGTCCCGACAGACCCTCGGCAATCGACTTCGCCACACTGCCGTTTCCAGGCTTTCACACCGACATGCATCCTCAGATGGTTGCCCTTTTGTCGGTGGCTCAGGGGACTTCCGTCATCACCGAGAATCTCTACGACGCACGCTTTAGGTATGTCGGCGAGCTGGCGCGTATGGGCGCCGACATCACCGTCGAGGCTCAGCATGCGGTGATCAGGGGTGTGGACGGTCTGTCGGGGTGCCCGGTCCTGGCCTCCGACATACGCGCCGGCGCCGCTCTCGTCCTCGCCGGTCTGCGTGCCGAAGGTGTCACCGAGATCCATGACGCCGTACACATAGACAGGGGATACGAGGACTTCACAGGCCGGCTGAGTGCGCTGGGCGCAGACGTGGAGCGAAGCTGAGGGCCTTCCCTACACTGAGGAACAACAGCCGCCGAGACCAGGTTCCCCAAAGAGATGCCCGACCCCACTCCCGTTTCCATAGCTTCATCGACGGTCCACCCCGGCCCGATCGATCACGCCAAGCTGGATGAAGCGCTCAACTACATCCGCCCGGCGGTGCAGGCAGACGGCGGCGACATAGTCCTCCTCGGTGCAGAGGACGGGACGGTGAGCCTCCAAATGGTCGGCGCCTGTGGTGGGTGCCCCTTGTCGATGATGACCCTCAAGGCCGGGATCGAGCGCATTCTCAAGGACAGAGTGCCGGGCGTCCGGGAGGTTCAGGCCTCGGCCGACGCGCCGGGCACGTTGGAGGAAGCAACTCAGAACAGCGGGATAACCCTTCCCGCCCTGTGATACCCAGCTCTTAGGCTCCGGTCATGAACGACGACCTCTTGCGTCGCGTTGCCGAGGGAGATCGCAAAGCGCTCTCGCGAGCCATCACCGATCTCGAGGCCGGCCGTCTGGCCGTGGATGCCACGTCGCGTCACGGGCCACCGGTGGTCGGCGTCACCGGCCCGCCGGGAGCCGGGAAGTCCACGCTGATCGCCTCGCTCGTAGGGCTTTTGCGTCAACATGGCCGCACCGTCGCGATCCTCGCCATCGACCCGTCCAGCCCGATAACTGGTGGAGCCCTGCTCGGAGATCGGATTCGCATGCAAGATCATGTGGAGGACGAAGGCGTCTATATCCGCTCGATGGCCACACGCGGCCATCTGGGAGGCCTCTCCTCGGCGGCCGCCGGGACGCTCCGGTTGATGGGGCTCTCCGGGTTCGATCTGCTGATCGTCGAAACAGTCGGGGTGGGCCAGTCGGAGGTGGAGGTGATGGAGGTGGCGGACACGGTCGTGCTCGTTGTCGGGCCTGGCTGGGGTGACGAGGTTCAGGCCGATAAAGCAGGGATCGTCGAGATCGCAGACTTGTTCATAGTGAACAAAGGGGATCGGCCCGGGGTCGAAGAGGTCAAGCGAGCCCTGTTGGCTGCGGCGGACTCTCGCGACGCCGAGATACTCGTGACTACTGCCACGACAGGGGAAGGGGTCGACGAGCTGCTCGAGAGGATCGACGCCCTAGTCGGCCGCTAACGCGGCTTGTGCCGCGGCGAGCCTGGCGCCCTCGATCCGAGGCGGGCTCGCTGACACGTAGTCGAGCCCGAGGCCATGGACGAAAGCGATCGACTTGGGGTCGCCGCCATGCTCGCCGCACAGTCCGAGCGTCAGGCCCGGGTTGGCGTCCCTCCCCTCTTTGCAGGCGAGCTCTATGAGCCGCCCAACACCCTCGCGATCGAGCGTTTGGAACGGGTCGCTGTCCAGTATTCCGCGCTCGACGTATTCGCCGAGGAACAGGCCCTCAGCATCGTCGCGGCTCAGGCCGTAGGTCATCTGGGTCAAGTCGTTGGTGCCGAACGAGAAGAAGTCGGCGATCCGCGCGATGTCTCCAGCCGTCAGGGCAGCCCGAGGAAGCTCGATCATCGTCCCGATCGGGGTTGGAATCCCGAGGTTCGCCTTCTCCACCTCTTCCTCGATGACAAGCCTCATTCTTCGCAGCTCCTCGACCGTGGACACGAGTGGGACCATGATCTCCAACCTCGGATCTCCGCCCTCCGCCAGCCTCCTCGATATCGCGACGAGGGCAGCGCGAGCCTGCATCACGTACAGGTCGTCGACGATCAAGCCGAGCCGCACCCCGCGCAGACCCAGCATCGGGTTGTCCTCCTCCCACCGCGCGACCTGTTCCGACATAGCCTGAAGGTCGTCTATCGGGCGTCCAGCCCGGACCCGTCTGAGTGCCTCCTGCTCCAACTCGAGGCGTGAAGGCAGGAATTCATGGAGCGGCGGGTCGAGGAGGCGTACCACGACGGGAAGCCCGTCCATCGCCTCCAGCAACCCCTCGA
>JBFFIL010000201.1:0-3466 GCA_041556535.1 Acidimicrobiia bacterium
ACGCCATAACCGGATTTCCGGTGACGCCGGCAACCGTGGTCGCCGTTCTGATCATCCTGGGCTACTCGCTCTACGACACCGTGGTCGTGTTCGACAAGGTCGAGGAGCTGGTGGACATCGAGGAGAAGAAGACCTATTCCGAGATAGTCAATCAGGCTATGAACAGCGTGCTCGCTCGCTCGCTGGCGACGTCACTGACCTCGCTTCTCCCTGTTGGCAGCATTCTCTTCGTCGGATCCTTCGTGCTGGGTGCGCCGACACTCCGCGATTTCGCCCTGGCGCTCTTCGTCGGCATAGCCGCAGGCACGTACTCCTCCATATTCGTAGCGGCTCCCCTCCTCGCCTCC
The DNA here is from genome assembly GCA_041556535.1 of Acidimicrobiia bacterium. Taxonomy (GTDB): domain Bacteria; phylum Actinomycetota; class Acidimicrobiia; order Spongiisociales; family ZC4RG35; genus JAWWBL01. The sequence continues at coordinate 348 of JBFFIL010000201.1, forward strand.
TGGAAGGAGAAAGAGGAGGAGTGGGAGGCTCGAGCGGCACAGGCGGAGCGAAGGTCAAAGTCCTCCAGGAGCTGAGCCGGTCGTAGACTCCCGACTCGTGGAAGAACTCTTCTCTCTGATACGTGACGTGCCGGACTTCCCCGAGCCGGGAGTCGTGTTCAAGGACATCACTCCCGTTCTCGGCGATCCGACAGCGTTCGCGAAGCTCATCGACGCTCTCGCCGATCCCTTTCGCGAAGCGGGTGTCACCAAGGTTGCGGGGATCGAGGCCCGGGGCTTCACCCTCGCCACGCCCGTCGCCGACCAACTCCACGCCGGGTTCATCCCCGTGCGCAAACCGGGCAAGCTGCCGTTCGAGACCGTCAGGGAGGACTACGAGCTCGAATACGGCACCGACTCTCTCGAAGTCCATGTGGACGCGCTCGATCAGGGGGAGCGAGTCCTGGTGGTCGACGACGTCATAGCCACGGGTGGGACGGCGGCAGCAGCGATCCGGCTCCTCCGGCGTCTCGGCGCCGACGTAGTCGGCTTCTCGGTCTTCATCGAACTGGTATCCCTGGGTGGCGTCCAGGTACTCGACGGAGTGCCTCTCCATGCTCTTCTCAGATACGACTGACCCTTCGACCTCGGCGACGCTCGAGGACGTCCTGGGAGCCTTCGTGGCCGAGCGCCCCGGCGAGGACACAACACTCCTGGAGCGAGCGTATGGAGTCGCGAAGAGCGCTCACGAGGGGCAGCTGCGCAAGACCGGCGATGCCTATATCACTCATCCGACAGCCGTCGCCCTGATGCTTGCCGAGTACGGCTTGGACTCGGACACGATCGCCGCGGCTTTCCTCCACGACACGGTCGAGGACACCGACTTGAGCCTCGAGGACATTCGCAAGGAGTTCGGAGACGACATCGCGCGGCTCATAGACGGGGTCACCAAGCTGGACAGGGTTCGTTACTCGAGTCGCGAGCAGGTTCAGGCGGCGAGCATCCGGAAGATGGTCGTGGCGATGGCACAGGACGTGCGCGTGCTCATCATCAAGCTGTTCGACCGGCTTCACAACATGCGCACGGTCCACTCGCTCCGCGAGGAAAAACAGCGCCGTGTGGCCAGGGAGACCCTGGACGTCTACGCGCCTCTCGCCCACCGTCTCGGGGCCCAGGAGATCAAGCACGAGTTCGAGGACCGATGCTTCGCGATTCTCTATCCAGGCCCGAATGCCGAGATCCAGGCCAAATTGGCCGAGGCTGCACCCGAGCGGGGCGCGTTCATCGAGAAGGTCGTCGAAGAGATCGGCGGCCTGTTGTCGGACGCCGGGATCTTGGCCCAAGTGACCGGTCGGCCAAAGCACCAGTACTCGATCTATCGGAAGATGCGAGAGCAACACCGGCCCTTCGAGGACATACACGATCTGATAGGGGTGCGTGTCATCACGGAGAACACAAGGGACTGCTACGCCGCCCTGGGGCTAGTCCACAGTCACTGGGTGCCCGTGACCGGCCGTTTCAAGGACTACATCGCCATGCCGAAGATCAACCTCTACCAATCGCTGCACACGACGGTGATCGGGCCGGACGGAAAGCCACTGGAAGTGCAGATCCGCACCGCCGAGATGCATCGCCGTGCAGAGGCCGGGATCGCAGCGCACTGGCGATACAAGGAAGGCGACGCAAGCCGGCTGCCATCTGTCGACCCGGACGCTGTCAATGAGGATCCAGAGGAGTTCCTCGCCAATCTCAAGCTCGACCTCTACCGGGACGAGGTCTTCGTGCTGACTCCGGGTGGTGACGTCAAGGAGCTTCCCCTGGGAGCGACGGCGGTCGACTTCGCCTATGCCATCCACACCGAGGTGGGGCACAGATGCGTCGGCACGAAGGTGAACGGCAGACTCGTGCCGCTGTCCACGCAGCTGGAGTCGGGAGACATTGTCGAAGTCCTGACCTCCAAGTCACAAGACGCCGGTCCGAGCCGCGACTGGCTGGTCTTCGTCCGAACGGGACGGGCGAAGACGAAGATCAAGCAGTGGTTCTTGCGGGAGCGAAGGGAGTACGCGCTGGCCGAGGGCCGGGAGATGCTCCAAGCGATGTTCAAGAAGGAGGCTCCCGAGCTCGACGCCGCGGATCGCGAAGCCAACCTCGAGAAAATAGCGACCCAGTTGGGACAGCAGGACACGGAGGGCCTGGTGGTCGCTCTCGGGGAGGGCAAGGTCTCGATCGACTCGGTGATCGCGCGCTTGAACCGTCTTCTCGCTCCCGACACTGGCGACGACCTCTTCCGACCGCGTAGACGGCGGCCTGCCGATGCCGCCCATGTGGTCGTCGAGGGCCAGGACGACATGCTCGTCCACTTGGCCCACTGCTGCTCACCTGTGCCAGGTGATCCCATCGTGGGATATGTCACCGTCGGCAGGGGGGTGTCGGTGCACCGAGCCGACTGCACCAACGTCTCCTCGCTTGCGCAGCGCCGGGAGAGGACTGTCGAAGTGACGTGGCCGGGCGACTCCGCAGGCGCGTTCGTGGTTTGGATCCAGGTGGAGGCTCTCGACCGGACTCGCCTCCTCAAGGATGTCACGACGGTGGTGACGGAGACGGGAGGAAACATCACTGCGTCGTCGACCGCCGTCGGCGAAGACCGGGTGGCCGTGTTGAAGTACGAGATAGAGCTATCCGACGGCAGCCAGCTCCCGAGGTTGTTGGCCGACCTTCGAGGTGTCGACGGCGTGTTCACGGCGTACCGCCTCGCCAATGACCCTTCGGCGCCCTGAGTTGCGGATAAGACAGATACCGGCTTGGGTCGCCCAGACCAACGCCTGGGTGCTGGCAGACGAGGACTCCGGGCATGCGGTGGTGGTCGATGCACCCCCCGAGCCCGAGCTCATAGGCCGCTACATCGCCGAGGCCGACCTGGCGGTGGTGGCGATCGTGCTCTCACACGGGCACATCGACCACACCGGGGGGGCGGCCCATCTCGCCGGGCGGACCGGGGCTGTGACCTACGCGCATCCCGACGATGACTTTCTGACGCTCCACCCCGAGTCCCAGCTCCGGATGATGTTCGGGACCGTGCCTGAGGGCGAGTTTGGCGTGCCCGAGAAGCTCGAGCGGCTCGCCCACGGTGACCGGCTTGC
>JBFFIL010000202.1:0-3445 GCA_041556535.1 Acidimicrobiia bacterium
CCGACCTGGGGGAGAAGGGTATTGATGCCGGCGTGGTCAATGCCAGATGGGTCAAGCCGCTGGACCCGAAGGTCCTCGATTGGGCGGCCGGGGCCAATCACGTCGTCACACTGGAGGACGGTGTCATGGCGGGAGGCTTTGGTTCCGGCGTGATGGAGGCATTCGCCAGCGCCGGCGTCGCGAAGGCGGTCACTTGTGTGGGAGTTCCCGACTCCTATCTGCCCCACGGCTCCGCCGCCGATGTGATGGAGTTCGCCGGCCTCGACCCCGACTCCATCGTGGAGCGGGTCCTCGTGGCGCTGGGCCGTTAGGCGGCAAGCGCCACATCAAGCAAGCCGTTCCCGGGTCGCCCCGCTGTCGGCCACGTTGGTGAAACCCACCTCCAATCCCGCGCCGACGAGGTTGGATCCTGGGGTCCAGGGCACGACGGCCAGCAGCTCTTGGACAGGCGTCCGCTCACGAACGGGTCAGAGGGTGGTGGCTACCTGCCCGGTATGGCAACCCTCTTCTCATACCACCTGAGCAGGAGGCTGAGGCCAAGCGTCAAGATCACGTAGATCACCATCAATATGAAGAACGACTCGCGAAACCGGAATGTCGAGCCGGAGTAGATCCGCGCCATCTGAGTCAGCTCCCGCACGGCAAGGACAGAGACCAGTGACGTGTCCTTCATCAATGCGATCAGGTCGTTTCCCAGGGCCGGGAGCATGTTCCGGACGGCTTGAGGGAGAACGATCCGACGCATTATCTGGCGTTCGCTCAGACCCAGCGATCGTCCCGCCTCCGACTGCTCGGGATGCACGGACTGGATCCCAGCCCGAAACACCTCGGCGATGAAGGCCGCATAGAAGAGTGAGAGGGCGAGTCCCCCGCGTATCGCCATTGGGATGGCCCTGCTCGGTTGATTGATCAAGTCGGCGAAGTCCGGAACAAGAGCCAGAGCCACAGCGAAGATGAAGACGAGCATGGGGATGCCCCGGACGAACTCGATGTAGAACGCGGCCAGGTTCCTCACTGCGGTCTTGTCGCTGACCCGGGCCAGCCCGATGCCGAGACCGAGGACGGTGGCCACGACGAATGACCCGGCCGTTAGGTAGAAGGTCATCGTGATGCCTTCGGCCAGAGTCAGAGGAATGGGGAAGATCCTCGAGAAGGACTCTGCAAACTCCTCGTCGGTGATGACGAGGAAGACCATCCACGCGATGAGGACGAGCAGACCGGCTAGCCACCACGGGAACTCGCGCCGGTCGAACTTGTACGCACCGCCCGGTGTCGGCGTTTCCAACTCGGGTTCGTGGTCGGTAAGTGAGCTCAATGAGAATGCGCCCGGTCAAGGACCGGGCGCACCTTATATACAGGGTCGGCTGATGGCTCTATAGGTCGTCGTAGGTGACCGTAAAGCTAGGACCGAACCACTTCGCACCGATCTGGTCGAGGAACCCGCTGTCCCTCATCACGTCGATGGCGTGATTGACCGGGCCAACCAGGATGGACCCCTTCGGGAATATGAACCCGAGCGGATCCGACTGGAGGCCGTCGTCGATCGTCTCGATCTGCTCCTTGTTCTCGCCGATGTAGCCGAGGCCGGCGGCGTCGTCGATGATGACCACGTCGACATCACCTGCAATCAGCGCCTGGATGGCAAGTGCGAACTGGTCGAATGCCTGAATCCGGTCCTCACCAACGAGTGACGCGGCCAGCTCGAAGTTCGTCGTTCCGACCTGTGTGCCGACTACGGCATCAGAGTTGATCACATCATCGGCGGAGTTGAACCGGTCGTCTCCGACTGCCTTGATGAACTTCTGCTGAACCACCATGTAGGAGTTCGAGTAGGCGACGATCTCCTTGCGGTCGTCCGTGATGGAGATCCCATCAGCAGCAGTATCGAGGTCGCCCTGAGCCACCTGGTCGATGACGGCCGGCCATCCGGCCTCGACGAACTCGGCCACGCAATTGAGCAGTCTGCAGATCTCGTTCCAGGCGTCGTAGTCCCAACCCTGGCCCTCGGTCTCGCCCGCGAGGATGTAGTTGAACGGCAGATATGCGTTCTCGACGCCGACGGTGACCGTGATGCCTTCCAGGTCTGTCATTCCGGGCGCAGCCGTGTTGCCGGTGCTGCCGCCACCTCCCGTGTTGCAGGCTGCGGCGACGATCGCCAGAGCCGCCAGTACCGATGTCAGTTTCATTGTTTTCTTCATGTGGTGCTGACCCTCCTGAGATCAGAACGGCGAAGGGTATCAACATGCGTTGACCGGCGAAAGCCCATGTCTCCGAAGGCCTTCTCCGCGGCACCGATCTCGTGAGTTGATTAGGGTCGCCGCCTATGGCGTGTGGCTTTTGGTCAGCACGCACTCGCTAAACGGAGGAAAGATGAAGAGAAGCAAGCTCTTGGCGGCTTTGACTGCCCTGACGCTCGTTCTCGCAGCATGTACGACCGGCGGTGGCTCTGACACCACCGAGCCCGGCGGCGGCGGGGGCACTGACGGGAAGTTGGAGGCCGTCAAGGCGGCAGACAAGATCGTTTGCGGCGTGAACGATGGCCTTCCGGGGTTCGGCGTCGTCGGCGCCGACGGAACCTATTCGGGTTTCGATGTTGACTTCTGTCGCGTTGTGGCGGCGGGAATCCTCGGTGATGCCGACAAGGTCGAGTACAAGCCGTTGACAGCTGACGTACGGTTCACTGCGCTTCAAGCGGGTGAGATCGACGTGCTGATCAGGAACACGACGTGGACAGCGACCCGTGATGGTCAAGAAGGCGCGAACTTCCTGTTCACGACGTTCTACGACGGCCAAGGGATGATGGTTCCGGCGTCGACCGGATTCACCACTCTCGAGGACCTCGCTGACGCAAACATCTGCGTTTTGTCAGGCACCACGACCGAGTTGAACCTGACCGCGGTGTTCAACGCGCGCGGTATCCCGTTCAATGGTGTGGTGTTCCAGGACAATGCCCAGCTCCGCCCTGCCTACGAAGAGGGACAGTGCGAGGGATGGACCTCGGACGCCTCTCAGCTCGCAGCCTTCAAGGCCGCGATCGAGGGTGAGGGTGGCGCGGATCAGTTCATCATGGCCGAGATCATCTCCAAGGAGCCTTTGGGCCCGGTCGTCGCCGATGGCGACACCGACTTTGCCCAGGCAGTGGAGTGGTCGGTCATGGCGACGGTCCAGGCCTGGGAATTTGGCCTGACCTCGGCGAACATCACCGCATACAACGGTGACAACCCGAACATCCTGAACTTCCTGGGCTCCGGCGACTTCAACCCGTCGCTCGGCTTGCCTTCGGATTTCGCGATTCAGGTTGTTACCCAGGTGGGTAACTACGAGGAGATCTTCAACCGGCACATTCCGGGTATCGGTCTCTCGCTAGCAGGCAGTCCCAATGATCTTTGGACAAAGGGCGGCCTGATGTACGTCCCGCCTTACCGCTAGAAACGAACGATGTGAG
>JBFFIL010000203.1:0-3429 GCA_041556535.1 Acidimicrobiia bacterium
GATAGGGGTCCACAGGGGTTGGAAAAGGTCTAATCGTCTCCGAGGAGAGCGGCGGCCCGGGCCTATTGGGAGAGGAGACCACGCGAGCCACGGGAACGACGCCGGCGTATAGATCCCGGCGATTGTGTTGTAGGACGGTCCCATACCGCTACGGCTAGCCCGCCTCAGCCACCTCGCGAAGTTCTCGCTTGAGCTCGTTGACCTCATCGCGGAGTCTGGCGGCGTACTCGAACCTCAATTCCTTGGCCGCCTCGTGCATCTCCTCTTCGAGGCTCATCACGAGCCGCGCCAAGTCGTCGCCCTCGAGGTCCAGAGGCGCACGACGGTCCATCTCGCGGCGGCGCCGATCCGCCGCCGGCGCCTCCGTCTGAACCAATTCCAGGATGTCCGAAACTCTTTTGCGTACGGTCTGAGGGTCTATGCCGTGCTCCTCGTTCCACGCTGCCTGAAGCCTCCGTCTCCGGTTGGTTTCTGAGATCGCCCGTCGCATCGATTCGGTGACGTTGTCGGCATACATGACCACCTGGCCATCCACATTCCTCGCTGCTCGGCCAATGATCTGTATGAGCGAAGTCTCGGATCGGAGAAATCCCTCCTTGTCGGCGTCGAGGATGGCGACCAACGAGACTTCGGGCAGATCGAGCCCCTCGCGGAGCAGGTTGATCCCGACCAGGATGTCGAACTCCCCGAGCCTCAGCTCCCTCATGATTTGGACTCGCTCCAGGGTGTCTATCTCGGAGTGCATGTACCGGGCTCGCACCCCCATCTCCAACAGGTAGTCGGTGAGGTCCTCTGCCATCTTCTTGGTGAGTGTGGTGACGAGAACCCGCTGGTCACGGACCGCACGGCCTCTTATCTCGTCGAGCAGGTCGTCGATCTGCCCCTTCGTCGGCCGCACTATGACCTCGGGATCGACCAGGCCGGTGGGTCGGATTATCTGCTCCACGACCTGAGTGGAGTGGCTGATTTCGAAAGCTGACGGCGTCGCCGAGAGGAACACGACCTGGTTCGCTTTCTCCAGCCACTCGTCGAAGCGGAGAGGCCGATTGTCTTTCGCCGAGGGGAGGCGGAATCCGTGGTCGACCAGGACCTCCTTGCGCGACCTATCCCCTTCGTATTGGCCCCCGATCTGGGGCACCGTCACGTGTGACTCGTCGACGATCGTCAGGTAGTCGTCCGGGAAATAGTCGAGGAGCGTATAGGGCGCCTCACCGGGGCTCCTCCCGTCCAGGTGGCGCGAATAGTTCTCGATCCCGGAGCAGAACCCGACCTCCCGCATCATCTCCAGGTCGTAGTTGGTCCGCATGCGAAGCCGCTGCGCCTCCAGCAGCTTGCCCTTGCCCTCCAGCTCGACGAGCCTCCCGGCCAACTCCTCCTCGATGCCGGCCACGGCTTTGAGGAGGCGCTCGCGTTCGGTCACGTAGTGAGTCGCCGGAAAGATGAACAGCTCGGTCAGTTCCTCGACGACCTCGCCCGTGACAGGATTTAGGCGCACGATCCGCTCGACCTCGTCCCCCCAGAACTGGACCCTGACGATGGTCTCCTCGTAGGAGGGGAACACTTCGAGGGTGTCGCCTCGCACTCTGAACTTGCCCCTGATGAGCTGGACTTCGTTCCTCTCGTACTGGATCTCCACCAGCCGCTTGATCGCCTGATCCATGGGGTACTCGACCCCTTGCACGATGCGCAGCAGCTGGCCTTCGTATTGCTCCGGCGAGCCGAGCCCGTAGATGGCCGACACCGACGCAACGATGATCACGTCATCGCGCACGAGGAGGCCGGCCGTCGCCGAATGCCGGAGCCGATCGATCTCGTCGTTGATCGTGGCGTCCTTCTCGATGTATGTGTCGGTTTGCGGGATGTATGCCTCCGGCTGGTAGTAGTCGTAGTAGGAGACGAAGTACTCCACACGGTTGTTGGGAAAGAACTGGCGGAACTCGTTTGCAAGCTGCGCTCCGAGGGCCTTGTTGGGTGCGAGGACCAAGGTCGGCTTCTGGACCCTTTCGATCGTCCAGGCCATGGTCGCCGACTTCCCCGACCCGGTTATCCCGAGAAGCGTCTGATAACGGTCGCCACGCTCTATACCGGCGGCGAGGGTTTCGATGGCACTCGGCTGGTCTCCAGCAGGGGCAAAATCAGAGACGACTTCGAATCGGGGCACCTGGCCAGGGTACCGGGACACAGGGACAGATCCGGCGGTCAGAGCGCCGCTACTACGAGCCTCACGGCGTCCTCCAACTCCTCGACCGTCCCGTCGTTGGGGATCACGAGATCAGCCCGCGCCAGCCACTCGCCGCGTGCAGGCTGGGCGCTCATGACGGCAGCCACCGCCAACTCGCCCATCCCCCGGCTGACCGCTCGGGCCAGGCGAACCTGATCACCGGCATCCACGACGATCAGCTTCCATCGACCTTCGACCGGAGACTTCAGCAGCGGGGTCTCGACGACGACCGGCCCCGCAATCCCCTCCACACGCGCCGCGATTGTGCCGAATATGTATGGATGAGTGATGCTCTCCAACCGTCTCAATTGGCTCGGGTCGTTGAAAACCGCTGCGCCCAGCACGGACCGGTCGATCCGGCCGCCCTTGACAGCTCCGGGCCACTCGGCCGCGACTTCGGCAAAGGCGGGCCCGTCTGGCTCGAGCACCTCATGGCCCACCCGGTCGGCGTCGATCGTCATCACACCCGCATGATCCAAGATGCGCCGGACTTGGCTCTTCCCGCTCCCGATCCCGCCCCCGAGCAGCCATCGGCGCTGCCAGTCGCTCATGGCGGGCGACGGTAGCCTCTGAGCATGCCTCCCACTCCCCCCCGCTGGGAATCTCGGGTGCACCGCACGGTGGTCACAGGGCAGTGGGTGGCGCTGGGCGTCGGCATCGTCTCCGATTTCGTCCAAACGCGGGGGTCTGGCATCTCCCTCCTGGCCATGACCCTGTCGGCGTCCTACGTGATCGCCTCGTCGCTGATACCGGAGAACCTATGGAGGGCACGATTCGCTTCCGACGCGATAACCCTCGTGGGCGCGGTGATCGTCCTCATCGCCCTCAGCGTCACCGGCGGCGCCTCCAGCCCATACCTGTTGCTCTCGATGGGCCCTCCGATCTTCGCAACCCTCTATGGCGGCTTCCGCTCTGGTCTGACCACAGGACTGTTCTCAGCCGGCCTTCTCGCGCTCGCGACAATCGCATCGGGGATTCGACTCGTCGGTGCCGCCCCTGCCACAGCCCTGTATCTCATCTTCGTGGTGCTTGTGGGTGTAATTCGCAAGCTGCTCGAGGACATCCACCAGGAAGCCGCCGATCTGGCGGAGGAAAAGGCGAGCGCCACCCAACAACTCGATAGGCTCGAGCAGATCCACTCTGCTCTTGTCCGGCTGTCCGAAGACGTCTCGACAGGACGGCTGAACGCAATTGAGGTCGGCGCAGAC
>JBFFIL010000204.1:0-3423 GCA_041556535.1 Acidimicrobiia bacterium
AACCTCGAGCCCATCGACCCGTGTCGGACAGTCCTCTCCAGGTCGATGTTGGGCGAGTCGAGCACCAGGGCGACGATGCGTTGGTCGAGCCTCGACCGCTCCAGGAATGCCATTGCGTGGGCCGCCCCGGTGCTGTAGCCCACGAGCGCCATCGAATCGGCGCCCAACGCCACGAGATGGGCGACAGCGGCCTCCAAGTCCTCCCACTCCGAGAGGCCGAATCTGTGCATCCCGGACGGATCGGAAGGAGCACCGGGATCGTTGCGATACTCGATGACCAGCGAGTTCCACCCGGCATCGTTGATCGGGCGAAGAAGACGTATCGCTTCGCGTCTATTCGCGGTCCAGCCGTGGACGTGCAGGGCCCACGCCGACGACCCGCTCGCCGGGACGGACCAGGCGCCCATGAGCCCTAGAGGTGATTCGTATTCGACCGAGTCGAAACCGAGCCCCACGTCGCCTGGATCGCTCGGGTACGCGTAGCTGCCCAATCCGACCCTCGGGCACTTGTCATAGCTCCTGCCGGGGCAAACGGGAGGAGGCGTGCCGGCAAGCATTTCGAACCGCCGAGTGACTCGTGTCCCCGCAAGACCGGTGACTTCGCGGACCTGGGCGTAGCCGCCGTCCCAGAACATGCCAAGCGTGCCAGGGTGAGTGATGTCCTGTCGCGGACGGGGCGAGTCCAGTGTCACGGTCGCATCGGTCAACTCCCTCACGACGATCTCCCCCGGCAAGTCCCGGTCGCCGATCAGGAGCACATCGCGTTTGAACGCCGTGCTGTAGACCCAGCCTCCAAGGAGGTGGACGGCAATGCCGCCGGCGAGAACGGCCAGAACGACGGTCAGTGGTTCGATGGCAGCGACACGTTACGAGATGATGAACGGCCACCGTTAGCCGGTGGCCGTTCGTGCCTGTGGTGCCCACTAAGGGGCGCCTGGCGGAAACTGCTCTTGACCCTAGGTTGTCGGCATCTGCAACCCGTGGCTTTAGCCACTGCCGGCCTGATAGAGCGCTGCCCGGGCTGCGTAGTAGCCGCACATTCCGTGGACTCCCGCCCCAGGAGGGGCTGCGGCCGAGCAGAGGTAGACCCCATCGCCCAAGGTGTAGGGGCGTCTGGAGCCCATCTGCAGGATCTTCTTGAGGCCGAACCCCCCTCCTCCGATGTCACCGCCGACGTTGTTCGGGTTGTAGCTCTGGTAGCCGGCCGCATCACGGGTGTGGCGCGCGATTATCAGATCGCGAAATCCGGGGGCGAACCTCTCGATCTGCGCCTCGATAGCGTCTGTCATGTCGACTGTCGACCCCCCTGGAACGTGGCAGTAGCCCCAAGCGACGTGCTTGCCCTCGGGTGCACGCGTGCCGTCGAACAAGGACTGCTGCGACAGCAGCACGAACGGCCGCTCGGGGTGGCGGCCCCGGAACACATCTCTCTCGGCGGCCTCCACCTCGGCATATGACCCGCCGATGTGAACGGTGGCCGCCATCGGGCTCATCTCGTCGGCCCAGGGTATGGGCCCGTCGAGAGCCCAGTCGACCTTGAAGACGCCCGGGCCGGGCTTCCACTTGGCCAGCCTTCTGGCAGAGGAAGGTGAGACGCGATCGCCGCCGATCAGGAGAGCCGCAGGCGGCATCACGTCGAGGATGGCTAGACCACCAATGAGACCTTCGGGCCCCTTGACCTCGTGGTCGGTCTCGATCGTGCCTCCGAGGCCCTCGAAGACGTGTGCGAGAGAGTCCGTGATCGCCCGCGAGCCTCCCCCGGCCATGGGCCACCCGTGATGGTGACCGATCGCTCCCAGCATCACCGCGATCGCCGCGGTCGCCGGGGCCGAGAACGGTGCAATCGAGTGGGCCGCCAGCCCGGCGATCAAGGCACGGGCCTCGTCTGTCGAGAATCTCCTCGCCAGTATCGAGGCGGGGAGGCTTCCGATCGCAGCCACTCGGGCGAACGAGGCCTTGTTGCGCGGGTTGATCGTCATGGGCCCGAGGACGTCTTCCACCAGGTCGTCGATGCTGTCGACGAGCGGCTGCATCATTCCGGCGTAGCGAGCCCCATCGGCTCCGAGGGCTGCAGCCGTGTCGGCGACCGATCGATGGAGGGCGACTACCCGGCCATCCCCCAGAGGATGGGTGAAAGGGATCGGAGGATTGATCCAATGGACATCGAGGCCGATCTCGTTGAAGAAGGGCGAAGCGACGCCCGAAGGGTGGATTGCGGAGCAGACATCGTGGTAGAAGCCGGGCAAGGTCAACTGCTCTGTGCGGGTGCCCCCGCCGATCTCGGACGAGGCCTCCACCAAGAGCACTCCGAGACCCGACCTCGCCAGTTCCACTGCGGCGGCGAGCCCGTTGGGGCCTCCCCCCACCACCGTCGCATCGAAATCACCCACGCCGGGATTGTGGCACTGGTCGAGACGAAGCCTCGTCAACCCAGGCCCTCGTCGTCCCCCCGATCACGAGGCTCCCGTGCTCCGACCCACAGAGAGGGAAAGGTCCCCGCCTCCAGGGCCCGTGGTCGAAACGCGAGCGACTAGGTGCCGGTGTAGTCGGGGTCCCTCTTCTCCAAGAATGCGTTGATGGCCTCCATGAGGTCGTTGGAGATGAGGAATGAGGAGTTCCACTGTGCGACGTATTCCAGAGCGTCCTCCACCGAGCGGCTCGCTGTCTCCGACAAGACCTTCTTGATCCCCTGTGTCACCAACGGTGAGTTCGACGCGATCTGGCCGGCGAGCTCGAACGCCCCGGCATGGAGCGATTCGACATCGGGGTATACCGTGTTGACCAGGCCTTTCTCCAGCGCCCACCCTGCGTCGAAGTCATCTCCGGTATAGGCCATGTGTGCGGTGACTCCGGCTCCGACGATGGCCGGCAGTCGCTGCAGCACACCGGTGTCGGCGACCAGCCCCATTCGGGTCTCCCTGATCGAGAACACGGCGTCGGCCGCTGCGAGCCGGATGTCACACGCGGTGGCCAGATCCATGCCTGCGCCCAGGCACCAGCCTTGTATCGCAGCGATGACCGGCTTGTTCGTCTCTGCAAGGGATGTTGCGGTGGCTTGGAGCTCGAGGATCTTCCGGTACAGCCGCATGTTGGTCTCGGCGGACGAGCCCCCGATGTCCTGCAGGGAGCCGAGCATCCCGAGGTCTATGCCGACACTGAACGCCGCTCCTCGCCCGCCGAGGACGATCACACGGATCTGCTGGTCGGAGTCGAGGCCGGCGATCGCCGAGGGAAGATCGGCCCACATGTCCTCTGACAGGGCGTTCCTCTTGTCCGGCCGGCTCAGCCAGACGACTCCCACGTGATCACGGTGCTCGACCTCTATGTGCTCGTAACCCACAGCCCCAGCCTATTTGGTCATTCGCTCGCGCCCCGCCAAGCCTCACGAACCCCCACCCTCCCGCCGAATCTGAGCAGGCCCCC